>CAIJZG010000312.1 GCA_903825065.1 uncultured Bacteroidota bacterium | reverse complement strand
TGCACCACTTTTTCTTCTTGAGTCATAAAAAAACATTGTCCTGTACTTTGTCAAAAATTTTGCCAAGCAAAGGAAAGGGAAAAAATGACAGGGATAACTAACAATAAAGGCAATTTGGACACATTTCGCACTTAAATTGACAGAAGATGTATTCTTCAATTGAAAGGGCTTATTGGCCTGGCTATTGCATTCACCTATATTTGCCCAATGACAAAAGTATTTCTTCGAAAAAAAATTGCTCCTCGTATAGCAAATGGTCATCCTTGGGTTTATGGAAATGAAGTTGAGAAAATGGAAGGTGAAGTAATTGCTGGAGATATTGTAGATGTTTATTATAGTGCCGAAAAATATGCAGGAAGAGGCTATATTAATCCACAGTCACAGATCCTTGTAAGATTATTTACGCGTAAACAAGAAACGATCGATGAGCCTTTTTTTTATAGAAAGATTTTAAAAGCATGGCAGTACCGACAAAAACTTGGTTATACCGAAAATTGCCGACTCGTTTTTGGGGAAGCCGATGAACTACCTGCATTAATAATTGATAAGTTCAACGATTATTTCGTGATACAAACGCTTTCTTTAGGCATTGATAAATGGAAAGATGCGATTGTAAAAAGTTTACAATCTATATTTCAACCGAAGGGAATTTATGAACGTAATGATGTTCCAGTAAGAGGTCTTGAAGGATTACCTCAACAAAAAGGATTCTTAACAGCTCCATTCGATACCAATATTCAAATAACGGAAAACGGTTTGAAATTTTTTGTTGATATTGAAAACGGACAAAAAACCGGCTATTTTTTAGACCAACAGGATAATCGAAGAGCCATCAAAAATATTGTAGTTGGAGCCGATGTATTAGGTGCTTTTACTTATACAGGAACATTTGAAATCCATGCTGCTCATTATGGAGCGAAAAGTGTTTTAGGTCTTGATATTTCTGAACAAGCAGTAGCACAAGCGAATAAAAATGCAGCTTTGAACGGATTGGATGAAATTTGCAAGTTCGAAGCTATGAATGCTTTTGATGTATTGAAGCAGTGGGGAAAAGATGGAAAGAAATTTGATGTAGTAATGCTCGACCCTCCTGCATTTACTAAGAGCAGAGAAAATATTGCTAAAGCATTAACTGGTTATAAAGAAATAAATTTAAGAGGCATGAAGCTTCTTAAAAATGGAGGATTTCTGGTTACTTCCAGTTGTACTAATCTGGTAAATCCGGAAATGTTTTTACAGTGTATTGATCAAGCGGCAAAGGATGCCAGAAAGCGTATTAGACAAGTAGTTTTTCAAGCTCAATCCAGCGACCATCCAATTATTTGGGGTATGGAAAATACTAACTATTTAAAGTTCTTAATTGTTGAAGTATGTGATAGGTAAACAATTATTTATTTACCTGGAATTTACCAGATTCTACAATCTTACCACTAATATCAACCAGTTGATAGATATAGAGTCCTCGCATGTAATTATCATCTAAATTGATATTTATTTTACTCTCATTAATGTGTATTTCAGTCATTTTTTTCCCGTAGAAAGCAAAAACTTGAAGAGAGTAACTTCGATCAACCGATTTATCAAATTCAAAGATGATATACGAGGTAGCTGGGTTGGGATATGCTTTTGTGATTTTAGTAGTGACCATTGTCTCACCGCCCCCAATAGTTGTAACAAAGCTGCTACCAACTACTGAAATACTAATTAAAAGGAAGGTGTATAAATACTTCATACGCATAATCACATAACAAAATAAAGCAATAAACCCGAGAATATCAAGTTAATCGGGCTAATAATATAACAAAAGAGTCGGCCATTAACGAAAACGTTGTATGGCCAACTCTTTTATTTTAAGCTTATAAAGAGGCTAAACATTCTTGAATAGCTGTAAAATTTGGCAAGTCGCCAGGTGTTGGGCATACTTCAGCATAACGAACCACGCCTGAATTATCTACCACAAAAGCCGCTCTTTTACTAACTCCCTGCATTTCAAATGCCGGGAAAGTTTCATATAAAACTCCATAAGCCTTTGCTGCTACTTTATTAAAATCACTTAATAAAGGGAAATTCAGATTTTGTTCTCCTTTGAATTTACCTAGCACAAAAAGTGAATCAACGGAAACACCTAATACTTGTGCATTGGTGTTATTGTATAAACCGATATTGTCTCTAATATTACAAAGTTCTGCTGTACAAACTCCTGTAAATGCCAGAGGAAAGAAAAGGATAACAGTATTTTTATCTGTACCACCTAGTGATACTTGATTTTTATCTGTATCGTACAAAGAAATAACGGGGGCTTTTTCGCCTACTTGAATACTCATTTATATGGTTTTTAGTGTTGCAAAATACGATTTCATTCTAAAGCTTCATCAGAAAGAAAGCATAAAATCAGAACAATTAGTTAATTGAAAGGTTCATAAATACAAGAAAAAGGTTTCGAATTCAATAAACTGATTGAAGTACATTATTGAGGGCTCACTGGTATGGGGCTAGATTTTTCAATTACTTTATCTCTATCACCCACAGCAATTACAGAATCTATTAAGGTTTTAAACTGATCAGGATGTGTTTCAAAGAATTTATAGCTATCATAAAACTGTTTTTTACTGACATGGTGAATTTGAAAAACCTGTTCGTAAATTTGAAAATTTTCGTTCAACCTTTTATGTAAAGTATCTCGAATACTAGTTTGCGTATACCATTCATCCGCCTTGAGAATATCCCATAATACCAGCTTCATGGAATTTATGGGGAGTAATGTATTATTGGTATTCTTTGTTTTGCAAGCAACCATAATAAGTACAGAAAAAATAATCATCATAACATACCTCATTCTCATTGTAATTCCTGTTTATATTTTGCTGCATTTACGATATCTATTTCACTAACAATTTCTATAATTCTAGATTTCTCCTGTGGCATAGCATTTTTAAAGATGCCGATTATCTCCTGAGATTTTCCTTGCATAAAAAACTGAAGGATCATAGTATTAGGATTCTCTCTATTAAAAGCCTTCAATTGAATTAGTGCCTGTAATATATTGGAACGCGCTTCAGCTTCATTGTCATACATTTTATCTAATCCAGAACGATAATAAGAATAGATAATATCGTGTATAATATTATACCTGCTATTCACAATATTTTCATTGAGCCAGTACCTGTTTCTTAATCCATCAAAAACACTCCAACCAGTAATACCTTTTCCTTCCGGTGCATTAGTAACTATATTCTGAGCCCGTGTAAAATTTACTTCACCAGATTTCGGACTAAATGAATCATTATCCATTCCTATAATGGTATAAGCATAAAATGCAAAAACAGCAGTTAGATTTGCAACACTGGCTTCTGTTCCCTGAACCCTTGAATCATTAAATTCAACAGGCTGAAATTCTATGTATTTGAATAAAAAATCAGGCTCCTGAAAGTTGATGAGGGCAGCTTTATAGGATGAATTATAAACGGGGCGCGCTGCTTGAATTGCAATACTTCCTTTATAAACATTGGTTTCAACAACCGATTCAATATTTATAATAAAACTGCAATCTATTTTTTCATTTACTCGGTAGTTATCATTTGTCCATTTTCTGGTGTTCAGGAAATTGGTTAGTTGATTTTGCAGGGTATTGAATACTTTTTTATCAACCGAGGTACCCACTTTATTCGACATCACGGTTACGCGTGCATTCAACTCCTGCGAATGAGCATGGATTGAAATAAGACAAACAGATAGTGCTAAGAGAATATTTTTTTTATTCATGGTCTGGTATCAACCTAATTAGAACTTGAAAATAACAAAAAACGACAGCAGTTGCTGTCGTTTTCTATTATTTAGAACAATTTTATATTAACGGAACAAGTCTTGTTCGTTATTTCTTCTATGGTAAATTTTGTTTTCCATGAATTCTTGAGTTGCAAGAATGGCCGGGTTAGGCATTTTCTCATAAGCTCTTGAAATTTCAATTTGCTCTTTATTTTCATGAATTTCTTCCAAACTATCGGTATGAGAAGCAAATTCTTCCAGTTTATTGTGCAATTCTTCTCTCAAAGAAATGTTTATCTGGTTAGCTCTTCTAGCAATAATTGCAATAGATTCGTATAAGTTACCTGTTTTTGCTTTGATTTCAATCAGGCTTTTGGTTTCCACAACGCTGGCAGTGTTAGCGCTCATTTGCCTTCTTAATTTACTCATTTTTTCAGGTTTTTTAAAAAATTATTTGATTGTGTTTTGTATTTGGCTACTTCTGACAAGTATTTACTTCCGCTAAAACGTTCATTAAAATCAGCACATTCAAACACCACTTTTTCGTAACGCTCTCTTTGCTTCTCTTCAAAACTCATTTCAGCGTATTTATAGTAAGACTTGATAACAAGTAATTTATACTCATCTGCTTTTTTTGAATCCGGAAAGTTATCAGAAACATTTCCAAACGCAATGGCTGCTGCCTTAAAAAAACCCAGGTCGAAATACAAACCTGCGCTCTTAAAATCTTTAGCTTCCAATTTCTCTCTGCACTTATCAATGATGTCAGCTGCTTCTTTACTCTTTGAAGAATTAGGATGCGTATTGATAAATGTTTGCATCAAACCGATAGCTTTATTAGTATTGGTCTGATCCAAGTCGATTTTAGGCGATTGTTTAAAATAGCAATTTGCCCGCATATAATCGCACTCCTCAACTTTAGTACTGTTCGGAAAACTTTCTACGAAACTTTTGAATAAATTCTCCGCATTCAAATAGTCTTTCTCGTAGTAATAAGAATAGGCAAATTTGTAATAAGCTTCTTCATATCCTGGAGTACCTTTTATAAAAGGGAATATATCCTCATAGAGCTGTTGCGCGTAATTATAGTTTTTCGCCTCATAATATTTATCAGCCATCTTGTGTTTATACTCAAAATCCTTACTCTTCACAATTTTCGAAAACTTGTTCGAGCATGAGCTAAAAAGTAAAACCAAAATCAAAAATGAGAGAATCCTATTCATACAAGTGGGCAAAATTAGTTATTATCGGGCAATATATAAACTCGTATTCTAGTTTAGCCTTACCGCTCGTTAAGATTTACCTAAAAAGGCTGTTTCGCCTGAGCGGAACAGCCTTTTTGTATTGAAAACTGACAATTATTGTTTGTCTCCTTCGCCTTCCTGCAGTTTAGCCTTAATTTCAGCAAGTGCACTCAAGTCGCCCAAAGTAGTTTTTTCTACTTTAGCCTGAATGTTCTTAACTGCTTTCTTAGTGCTTTCTGATTCAGCTTTTGCTTCTTTCTTTGCAGTTTCTTTCACTTCAGCTACAGCTGCTTCCCAGATACGTGCATGACTCAATACAATACGTTTTTCGTTACGATCGAATTCGATCACAACAAACTGAGTAGTTTCGTCAGATTTCACAGTTGAACCATCTTCTTTATTCAAGTGACGGTTAGGAGTGAATCCTTCTAAACCATATTGTAATTGTACTAATGCGCCTTTATCGTCTTTACGAGTAACAGTTCCTTCATGAATAGTTCCTACTGCGAAAGTATCTTCTAATGCATTCCAAGGATCTTCTTCTAATTGCTTATGTCCTAATTGCAATTTGCGGTTTTCCTTATCGATGCTCAAGATAATAATGTCGATATACTCACCAACTTTTGTATAATCAGTTGGGTGATTGAAACGCTTCAACCAGCTTAAGTCGCTGATATGAATCATTCCACCAATACCTGGTTCCAATTCAACAAATACGCCATAAGGAGTGATATTCTTCACTAAGCCTTTGTGCTTGCTGTTTTCAGGGAATTTAGTTTCAATAGTGCTCCAAGGATCTTGACTCATTTGTTTGATGCTCAAGCTCATCTTACGTGCATCTTTATCTAGAGTAACTACTTTTGCTTCGTACTCATCACCCAACTTAAAGAATTCTTTAGCGTTGATAGGAGTGTTAGCCCAAGTGATTTCAGATACGTGAACTAGACCTTCAACACCAGGTTGAATTTCTAAGAAAGCACCGTAATCTTCAATATTTACTACTTTACCTTTTACAACAGAACCTTCAGCTAAACCTTCAGGCAACACATCCCAAGGGTGAGGAGTTAATTGCTTTAATCCAAGGCTGATACGTTTTTTGTCGTCGTCGAAATCTAAAACCACCACTTGTAATTTCTGATCCATCTTCACCACTTCGCTTGGGTGAGAAATGCGACCCCATGAAATATCGGTGATGTATAATAAACCATCCAAACCACCTAAGTCCATAAATGCACCGAAGTCTGTGATATTTTTTACCACACCTTCTAATACCTGGCCTTTTTCTAGTTTGCTCATGATCTCAGCACGTTGTGCTTCGATATCGCTTTCGATTAATGCTTTATGTGATACAACGGCATTCTTAATTGTTTCGTTGATCTTAACTACTTTAAACTCCATAGTTTTACCTACAAACTGATCGTAATCAGTTACTGGCTTCACATCGATCTGAGATCCTGGTAAGAAAGTTTCCATTCCAAATACATCAACAATCAAACCACCTTTGGTTTTGCTGGTAACAGTACCCGTAATAACTTCTCCAGTTTTGTGAACTTCTACAATACGCTCCCAAGCACGGAAGATTCTTGCAGATTTACGGCTCAAGTGTAGATTTCCACCTCTGTCTTCTTTCTCAACTACCATTACTTCTACATCATCACCAATTTTCAATCCCTGAACATCGCGGAATTCGTTCAAAGAAATCAAGCCATCACTTTTAAAACCAATGTTGATTACAACATCTGTTTTAGTTAAAGCAACTACCGCACCTCTTACGATTTCGCCATCAGCGATTTGTACAAAAGTGTCATCATACACTTTATCGTACTTCATTCTTTCAGTTTCTGCATAAGAGCTAACATTACGTTTGTCAATGCTCCAATCGAAATCATCATGTGCAGTTTCAACAGCAACTGGTGCTGCCACGATTGCAGTAGGGGCTTCAGCCACTTCTTCTGCTACAGGTGCATTTGTTGTCGCAGTAGGAACTTCAACAGCTTCTGAAGCTGCAGCGTTCTCCTGTGCATCTGCGTTTAATTGTTTCAAGAAAAATTGCATAATATATCCCCGAGGGTTTATAATTCGGGGCTGCAAAGGTAAGGGAATAGCACTTAAAACAAGGGTTTTTAGCTTAAAAACACAAGCTTTTCCTTCATTTATCCATCAACTAAATTCATTTTTTGTTACTTTTTCGTCATTACCCCTCAAATATTACCTAAAGATTATATTTGTTTCCAAAAAAAACATGAAAAAAACAATAGCTATTCTAACATTTCTCTTGATAGGATGCGGCAAAAACAGTGATCATCATTCCATCACAGTTCCAGATGTTATTCAAGCAAATAATACGCGCGGAAATATAGCGGGTCAAATTTTATTGTACGATGAAGATGGAAAAGCAATATCTGATAAAAGCGGTATATCTGTTAGCATTGATCATACTACAATTAGTTCACAGACTAGTATTGATGGTAAATTCCAATTGGATTCAATTCCTTCAGGAACTTATGATATTAGTTATTCGAAGACTGGATTTGGAACTGGTAAAATTATGGGCTTATATCATGAAGCAGCTAATCATGCAACTACATTAATTAAAAAAAGTGAGTCGATGGCAGTAAATTCAACACTAGCAATCAGTAATATCATTATTCAGGCATTTGAACCTGCCCTCCAACAATTAGGCACTAATGGTTTGCATATTGTTCCTGTATTTGATAATACCTCAGGTAAAGAAAAATGGGTACACTTATTTTTTTCTGACAATGCAAATGTGAATGCTTCGAATTACCAAGCTGATTACAAAATAAAATCATCTGGTGCCGCAAATCAGTTCGATAATTATAACATGACAACTAGATGGTTTGAATCACTGGGCTTTAATAAAGGTCAGACTATTTATGTGAAGGCTTACGGGGATAGCTTCTTAACAGATTCCTATAACGAACCTATTAGCAATCAAACTATTTTTCCAAGCCTAAGTAATACACCGAGTAATACAGTTTCGTTTGCAATTCCTTTAAAATAAAAATAATGATAGCCCCAGTATTCAGCCTGGGGCTATCATTATTTTTAAGACTGAATATAAGAATGCAAATGAGAAATTGTTTCTTGCTGTGTAAGAATAGTTTCTGTAACAACATCGTTGATTGAAATGATTCCAACTAACTTGTCTTTTTCAATAACAGGCAAATAGCGAATTCTATTCGAAGCCATCAATTGCATACATTTCTCAACTGTATCATTTATTAGAACCGATGGAAAATCAGTAGACATGATTTCAGAAACTGGGGTATCACTGGAACTCTTCCCCTTTAAAACAATTTTTCTTGAATAATCTCTTTCGGTAATAATGCCGATAAATGATTCATTCTCTACTACCACAAGAGCGCCGATATTTTTCTCTGCCATTATTTCTAAAGCTTCAATTACAGAGAGGTTTGGAGACACCGTACTAACTGTATTTCCTTTTCTTTTAAGAATGTCGTTTACTTTTCTCATACGCTAGTTTTGAATCTTTAATTTAAGAATTCCTTGGGATTTTTTCAATATTATTTTTTTTACAATTAAAATCCAATCAATTTAATTATTGAGCAGACTGCCACTTCGATATTATTAAATAAAATTTATGGCAAACTAATTGGGGTATTCGAACATGTTGCTTAACTTAACCTCAACAATAAAACTTAAAAATTAGCCAAATGAAAAAAATGTTATTAGCCATTACGGCATTTGTATTCATGACTAGCCTGAGTATTGCTCAGAAAAAAGAAGCTGAAAAAGCTAAACCTGCAGAAAAAGCAAAAACCGAAAAAGCGGCACCTGCAGCTAAAGCAGCAGCAGCCCCTGCTGGTCCTACAAAAAAAGACGGAACCCCTGACATGCGTTATAAAGCAAATAAAGAAGCAGCAAAAGCAGCTGGACCAACTAAAAAAGATGGCACTCCTGATAAGCGCTTTAAGGCAAATAAGGAAGCTGCCAAGAAAAAGGGATAAACATAAATTGATACTTCAAAGCGCCCTACCAAAAAGGAATTGGGCGCTTTTTTATGCCCTTGTTATTGCATTAGCTGCAATCCAACCACTAGTCCAGGCGTTCTGAAAATTAAATCCTCCGGTAACCCCATCGATATCCATTATTTCTCCAGCAAAATAAAGCTGTTCTATTTTTTTACTCTGCATGGAATTGGGATCAATTTCGCTTAATTTAATTCCGCCACAAGTAACAAACTCGTCTTTAAATGTGGTTTTACCATTTACAATAAATTCACCAGCCGTCAAGTTTTTAATTAATTTGTTTTGCTCTTTCGATGGAAGATCCCCCCACCTGGTTTCCTCTTTTATTTCAGACAAAACTAAAAGGTAATTCCAAAGTCTATTAGGCATCCCAAATGGATTTTTATTGGCCATTTTTTGAGCAGCAAGTTCATTTCTTAAGTTATGCCATGACGCACGCAAACTTTGCTCCGTATCATCACTCAACCAATTCACCATAATGGTAAATTTATAAGAAGCATCTGCTAGGGTTCTAGCCCCCCATGCAGATAATTTAAGAATAGCAGGGCCGCTCATCCCCCAATGAGTAATTAATAAGGGACCTTTTTCAATTAATTTAGTACCCATTATTTTTACTGTTGCCATGGGAACTGAAAGGCCCATTAAAGCACTGATTTTATTGCCGGGCATGTTGAAAGTAAATAAGGAAGGTACTGGAGTTTCAATGGTATGTCCTAGCGCTGATAACCAATCAAACATGACAGATTTTGGATAGCCCCCACAAGCAACACATAAATATTCCGCTTCTAATTTTTTTCCATTCGAAGTAGTTAAAATAAATAGGGTAGCATTTTTTTCGATAATTTTAATTTCTGTATGCAATAAAATTTTTACACCATATTTATCAGCTTCTTGTAATAAACAATTGATGATAGTTTGAGAGTCGTTAGTTGCTGGAAACATTCTACAGTCGGCCTCTTTAATCAATGATACATTTCTCTCTGCAAACCATTGTATAGTATCGGTAGTATTAAAATAATGAAATGCCTTTTTTAGAAACTGTTGACCTCGTGGATATTTTTTAACTAATTCTGATATTTCAAAACAGGCATGAGTTGTATTGCATCTTCCACCGCCACTCACTTTTACTTTTGCTAATAGTTTATTACTTTTCTCAACTACAATTACCTCTAAATTAGGATCCATTCTTGCAGCATTTACTGCACAAAAAAAACCTGCAGCACCTCCTCCTATTACAATTAATTTTTTGGGCATACTTTTTATTTCATCAACATAATGGCTGCAAATGTTTCGATACCATTCCACAAATTTAATAAACGAATATTTTCATTTTCTGCGTGCTGGTTATTGTCATGATTTGCTATCGGAACAGTAATAGTCTTTGCACTTAAATATTTTTCGAAAACGTATAATGGCAAACTGCCACCCACAGAAGGCATTAAGACAATTTGATCCTTGGTTGTTGATTTTACAGCATCAATCACTTTTTGTGCTATTGGGAGATCCATTGAGGTTCTTTGAGCATTGTATCCCTCACTTAAAATAACTTTAGCAATTTTCGGATACATTTTTCTATCAGTTTCTGTGGGTTCTCTATCTATCACATAATAGCCTTGCTTTTTAATATGTGCAACAACTTTGTTCTGTTGTTTTCTAAAATCATTTCCTAAAACCAACCGAAGATCGAGTGATGCTGTAGCTGATGTAGGAATAATATTACTCGACAACTTCCCAACATTCGCACTCTGTAGCCCGTTGATATTTAATGAAGGATTAAGAATTGATTCAGCCAATGTGAGTTGATTGTTTTCTTGCACTAAAAATCCTAACTCATTTTTCAATGAAACATCCGGGGAAGGAATATCTTTTAATGCTGCTTTTTCTTTTATAGAAAGTGGGATTACATCATCATAAAATCCTCTTACTAAAACCTTCCCATTATCGTCTTTCATACTTGACAATAATTTCGACAACATCATTCCAGGATTAGGGGCCCAATTACCATAATGACCACTATGCAAGGGCCGTCTACTTCCATAAACAGTTAATTCTATGTGCGTATCGCCACGAACCCCAAAAGAAACCATTTTTTTTCCTGATTGATGAACTGGTCCATCACAAATAATCCAAAGATTGCTTTTTAATTGTGGAGCATATTTTTCAAGGATTTCATATAAATGATCTGAACCTGCTTCCTCTTCCCCTTCAAAGAAAAATTTTAGGTTATAGGAAGGATGATAGCCAGATTGAGTGATAGATTCATAAGCAGATAATATTGACATAACTCCAGCTTTATCATCTGATGCGCCTCTTGCATATATCCGCCATTGAGGGTCTATTTCATCAGTTTGACTAGGCCATTGAATAAGGGTTGCTTGATTTTCTAAAGACCCATTAATTAAAGTAGGTTTAAATGGATGTAAACCCTTTGCCCATTTTGTAGAATCAACCGGCTGCCCATCGTAATGCGCGTAAAAGATAATCGTTTTAGTAGCCCCTGGATTATTAACTTCCCCATATATAGCTGGAGGTATTCCTAAAGTTTTGGGAGATAATAATTGCACATTCGTAATGCCCCTACGCTTCATCATTTGCTGAATGAAAGCGGCATTTTTTTGAATATGAATGGTATCAGATGCAATATTGGGAATACTAAGAAAAGCAGTATACTCTTCTAACCATTGATGCATCATTTTTACACGGAAAGCTCGAATATTTAAAACTTCTTTTGATTGTGCAGAAGCAGTAAGTCCTGAAAGAAATAAAAAAAGTCCAACAATAATTTTTTGCATCTGTCTACAGTTTTGCTGTAAGATACAAAAGCTAATAATAAGAACTGTTCAAGTGTGGATTTGCTTTTTCTGCTGCTTCGATAATACTGAAGTCAGACAAAATTAAAGCTTGATTTCTTTTCACACAAACATCATGTTCAAAATGCACAGACGGCTTGCCATCTGCAGTTCTTACGGTCCAGCCGTCATCATCGGTATATACTTCTTTCACACCCAGATTAATCATGGGTTCGATTGCCAATACTAAATTTTCTTTCATCTTAGGCCCACTGCCTCTTTTCCCATAGTTGGGAACTTGAGGATCTTCGTGTAAACTTTTACCCAACCCATGTCCCACTAATTCACGCACCACACCATAACCATATTTACGTTCTGTATGGTCTTGAATAGCAAATGAAATATCTCCTACTCGATTATTGATTGTTGCTTTTTCAATTCCCTTGTATAAAGATTCTTTGGTAACTTTTACGAGTTGTACAACTTCCGGACTAACCTCGCCAAGTATAAAAGTATAAGCATGATCGCCATGCCATCCATTTAATATCACGCCCATATCAATAGAAACGATATCACCATTTTTTAAAGGTGCATTATTTGGAAAACCATGAACCACTACATCGTTAACTGATGCACATATATGATACGGATATCCTCGATAATTATAGAATGATGGTATTGCATTATTAGCCTTACAAAAATCTGCACAAATTTTATCGATGTCTAAAGTTGTCATCCCCGGTTTCAATACTTTAGCTACCTCTGTTAATGTTTTACTAACCATTAACGCTGCTTCTTTCATTAAAGCAACCTCCGCTTCTGTTTTATAATAAATCATATTGGGTCTTCTACTCATGATTAAAAAAATAAACCTGTCAGGCATTTGCCAGACAGGTTTACTAAATATTCTATAACGTAATTAAATAGTTGAAGTAGACACTGTTTGACGCCCTTGAACACGACCGCTGTTCATCAATCCATCGTACTGACGCATCAGTAGATGAGTTTCGATCTGTTGTAAAGTATCTAAAATTACACCAACCATAATTAATAAAGATGTTCCTCCGAAGAATGAACTAAAGCCTTGTGTTACACCCAAACGTTGAGCAAAACCTGGCATAATACCCACCAATGCTAAGAAAATAGCACCAGGTAAAGTAATCTTATCCATGATAGATCCAATATAATCTGCAGTAGGTTGACCGGGTTTTACACCAGGCACAAAACCATTGTTGCGTTTAAGATCTTCAGAAATCTGCTTTGGATTAAAAATCAAAGCAGTATACAAGAAAGTAAATCCAATAACCATTACAGAATAGATCACCATATACCAAACATTGCTATGGTCGTTGAAAATTCGAACGATACCTTGTGCAGAATCAATATTGGTAAAAGAAACCAATGTAGGTAAGAACATGATTGCTTGAGCAAAGATGATCGGCATTACACCAGCACTGTTTACTTTAACAGGTAAGAACTGGCGAGCACCACCAAACTGGCGGTTACCGATAATTTGTTTAGCGTAGTTAACAGGGATTTTTCGTACACCTTGAACTAAAATGATTAAGGCCATAATAACAGCAACCAAAATCGCAACCTCAATTAAGAAGATTAACAAACCACCGCCACCTTTTTGTTGTTTACTTCCAAATTCCTGTATCAGATTTTGTGGAAGACGAGAAAGGATACCTACCATGATGATGATAGAAGTACCATTACCTAAACCTTTGTCTTGAATTTTTTCGCCTAACCACATTACAAACAGGGTACCTGCTGTTAAGGTTAAGATAGTAGAAAACCAAAAGAATGGTTTATAAGCAACCAAGATAGCTTCTGCATATCCAGGGCTATTTAAATAACCTACATAAGCTGCAGCTTGGAAAATGGTTACGATTACAGTGAGGTAACGTGTCCATTGATTAATTTTTTTACGACCGCTATCGCCTTCTTTCTGAACTTTTTGTAATTGAGGAACCAAGATGGTCATTAATTGCATAAAGATGGAAGCTGAGATATATGGCATAATTCCCAAAGCTAAAATTGAAGCCTGAGAGAAACCACCACCCGCAAACATATCAAAGATTCCCAATAGGCCATTGCTTTTAGAAGCTCGTTGAGCTGCTTCAATGCCATTAGGATCCAAGCCAGGCAATACGATGTGGTTACCAATACGATAGGTTAAAACGAGCGCCAAAGTAATAATAATTTTATTACGCAGCTCTTCGATTGCCCAAATATTCTTTAAAGTCTGTACTAATTTTTTCACTGATACCGTTTGTTAGAAGTTAATGCCTCAAAACCAAAAAAGACGCATCACCGATGCGTCTGGAAAGTTACAGTAAAATTACTTTACTATTTCAACGCTTCCACCAGCAGCTTCGATTGTTGCTTTGGCTTTGTCGCTTAATTTGTTCACTTTGAAAGAAAGTTTAGCTTTCAATTCTCCAGTGGCAAGTATTTTTACTTTATCAGTTCTGCTGATCAAACCATTGATATAAAGGTTTTCCAGAGAGATTTCAGTGAATCCGTATTTCTCCACTAATTGGTCAAGTTGACCGAGATTGAATACTTTATATTCTACGCGATTAATATTTTTGAATCCACGTTTAGGGATACGACGTTGGATGGGCATTTGACCACCTTCGTGAGCCATTTTGCTTTTGTAACCTGCGCGGCTCTGACCACCTTTGTTACCCTTTGTAGAAGTACCACCCTTACCGGATGCTTCACCTCTACCAATTCGGATTGCTTTGTGTACTGAACCAGCTGCTGGTTTTAGTGTGTGTAATTTCATCTTAATTTGATTTTGTACTTATGCGGGGAATCACCCCTCGCTTTAAAATTAAAAATTCAGCAGTAAAAATTAAAAATTAGGAAAGAGGCAGCAGTATATAATACTATCACTCTTTCCTAATCCTTTAATAAATACTATGCAATTTCTTCCACAGTAACAAGATGGCTAACTTTATTAACCATACCTAAAATTTGTGGAGTAGCTTCAACTTCTTTAGTAGCGTTCAACTTATTCAAGCCAAGAGCTTGTAAAGTTAATTTCTGACGCTCTGGTCTGTCGATACCACTTTTAACTAATTTGATTCTAATCTTTTTCATGGAATATTTTTTTCGGTATTATCCGTTAAATACTTTCGATAATTTAACCGTACGAGTTTTTGCAACTTGTATTGGTTCTCTTAACAAACCTAATGCTTTGATTGTTGCTTTAACCACGTTATGAGGGTTAGCAGAACCTAAGCTTTTGGCAAGAACGTCAGTAATACCTGCGCTTTCAAGAACAGCACGCATACTTCCTCCTGCGATTACACCCGCTCCGTGTGCAGCTGGCTTAATTAATACTTTGGCAGCACCTTCTTTAGCCCATTGTTCGTGCGGAATTGTACCGTGCATAACTGGAACTTTAGTAAGATTCTTTTTAGCATCATCAATACCTTTAGCAATAGCTTCTTGTACTTCTTTAGCTTTACCTAATCCTTGGCCAACAACACCATTTCCGTTTCCTACTACTACTAGAGCAGAGAAGCTGAAGGTACGTCCACCTTTTGTGGTTTTAACTACGCGGTTGATAGAAACTACTTTTTCTTTAAGTTCCATTTCGCCAGCGGCTTTTACCTTATTTACGTTTACTTTAGACATTTATCTAACTATTAATTATTGTTAGCAAATTAAAATTGAAGACCAGCTTCTCTGGCACCATCCGCAACACTTTTCACGCGGCCATGATATAAGTTTCCACCTCTGTCGAATACAACATTAGTTAAACCTAATTCAATAGCTTTTCTAGCAATCGCTGCTCCTACCAATTTCGATTTCTCGATTTTAGTTACTTTTTGAGCAACGATATCTTTGTCTCTTGAAGAAGTAGCAGCCAATGTTACCGCATTATCGTCATCGATTAATTGTGCGTAGATTTCAGCATTACTTCTAAAAACAGAAAGGCGTGGTTTAACTGCAGTTCCTGCAATCTTCTTACGGATGCGGTATCTGATTTTTTGCCTTTGAACCAATTTAGAATTCATCTTATTTTATTTGTACAGTTCCGATTCTGCCGGAACTGCTTGTTGATTATTTAGTTTCTTCTCAGCGATTATTTACCAGCTGATTTACCTGCTTTTCTTCTTAAGATCTCACCAGCATATTTCACACCTTTTCCTTTGTATGGTTCAGGCTTACGTAAACTTCTTAATTTAGCAGCAACCTGTCCGATCAATTGCTTGTCGATACCCTCTAAGAAGATCTTAGGGTTCTGTCCTTTTTCAGTTAAAGTAGTCACTTTCATTTCAGAAGGAACTTCAAAAATGATATTGTGAGAATAACCTAAAGCCAAATCCAATGTATTTCCGGTATTTACTGCTTTATAACCTACCCCTACTAATTCCAAATCTCTTTTATAACCTTCAGTAACACCTTTAACCATGTTACTTACTAATGAACGGTATAAGCCGTGCATAGCGCGGTGACGAATTTGATCAGTTGGACGTTTCAATTCCATTTGACCTGCTGTGATCTCAACAGTGATATCTCTATCTACTTCCTGAATCAAAGTTCCTTTCGGTCCTTTCACAGTGATGGTATTATCAGCAGAAACCGTGATGGTTACTCCTGCTGGTATTTCTACCGGTTTTTTTCCAATTCTAGACATAGTCGTTTCAAATTAATTTTTAAGAAATCCCAATCCGTGTTCAGCTCCGACTAAAAGCTTAATTGTCAGATCAGCTTTATATAGAAAGCACAAGGCTTTTTACGAATTAATAGATGTGGCACAACACTTCACCACCCACGTTCTCAGCTTTTGCTTGCTTATCAGTGATTACTCCTTTAGAAGTACTCAAGATTGCAACACCTAAACCGTTGATTACGCGTTTGATTTCTGCCGGTTTTGCATATTGACGCAAACCTGGACGGCTAATTCTTTCCAGTGCACGGATAGCAGGCTGTTTAGTTGTAGGATCGTACTTCAATGCGATCTTAATCAACCCTTGCTTGTTATCTTCTTCAAACTTGTACTTCAGGATATAACCTTGCTCGTATAAGATTTCAGTCATGCGCTTTTTGAGGTTGGAAGCAGGGATCTCAACGATTCTGTGGCCAGCCAACTGAGCGTTACGAATTCTAGTTAAGAAGTCTGCTATAGGATCAGTTACCATATTATTTGAATTAAATCAGTTCTAAATTTTGTTTGCTAATACCCCAGAAGGGATAAAAGTTACCAGCTTGCTTTTTTAACACCTGGAATCATTCCGTTCAAAGCCATATCGCGGAACATAATCCTTGATAAACCGAAGTATCTGATATATCCTCTCGGACGGCCAGTTAACTGACAACGGTTTTTTAAACGCACAGGTGATGAATTTTTTGGAAGTAAATCCAATCCTGCGTAGTCACCAGCTTCTTTCAAAGCTGCTCTTTTGGTCGCAAATTTTGCTACCATTGCCTCACGCTTTCTTTGTCTGGCTTTTACTGATTCTTTTGCCATGTTATATTAGTTATTATCTTTTTTGATGTTTTTGAAAGGCATTCCTAGCTCTTTCAATAATTCGTATGCTTCTTCGTTGGTATTTGCAGAGGTCACGAAAGTGATATCCAAACCAGTAATCTTATTCACTTTATCGATATCGATTTCAGGGAAGATGATTTGTTCAGTTATACCTAAAGTGTAGTTACCACGGCCATCAAATGCTTTATCAGAAATTCCTTTAAAATCACGTACACGTGGTAAAGAAACTGATACCAAGCGATCTAAGAATTCAAACATTTTTTCACCTCTCAAAGTTACGCGAGCGCCGATTGGCATACCCTTACGTAATTTGAAATTTGATACGTCTTTCTTAGAAATTGTAGGAACTGCTTTCTGACCAGTGATCATGTTCAGCTCTTCAACTGCGATATCAACTAATTTCTTATCAGTCACGGCGCCATTAACACCACGGTTGATACAAATTTTTTCCAACTTAGGAGTTTGCATGACACTTTTGTAAGCGAACTTCTTCATTAAAGCAGGTATAACCTCTTTGGTATACTTATCTGCTAATCTCGGAGTGTATTTAGTAGTACTCATTATTTGATTACCTCCCCTGATTTTTTAGATATACGAACTAATTTTCCGTTTTCCCTTGTACGGGTAACTTTGGTTGGAGCACTTGTTTTAGCATCCCACAACTGAACGTTGCTGATATTAATTGCTGCTTCCTTTTTTACTATGCCGCCTTTGGTATTTGCTGCAGATGGTTTAGTATGTTTTGTTACAATACTAACGCCTTCTACTACCACGCGACCTTTGTCGATGATCACTTCCAACACTTTACGGGGCTTTGTTAAGTCCTTGTCATCTCCAGCAATTACCACTACGGTATCGCCTTTCTTGATGTTGTATTTGGGTTTGAATCTGTTACTCATTATTATATGCTTAAAGCTGTATGCTAGGCGTTCACCGCTTAACTAAATAATTTTTTATTACAATACTTCAGGAGCCAAAGAAATAATCTTCATATATCCTGCATCACGTAACTCACGAGCTACTGGTCCGAATATACGAGTACCACGAGGCTCGTCAGAATTGTTTAACAATACAACTGCGTTGTCATCGAAACGGATATAAGAACCGTCCTTGCGACGCAATTTGTTTTTGGTACGAACGATAACTGCTTTTGAAACAGTACCTTTCTTAACAGCACTTGCCGGGATAGCCGCTTTTACGCTCACTACAATTCTATCACCAATTTTGGCATAATCCTGACCGCTGTTCCCAAGTACTCTGATACATAGCACTTCTTTAGCGCCACTATTATCAGCTACATTTAATCTGCTTTCTTGCTGGATCATTTTTTTTAAACTTTTTGCTAGGGATTTTTAATCCAGAGCATTTACAGAATTTTTTTTCAGAGGCTTTTGTAATAAATTAATATCACATTAGCATGTAAGACTAATTACTTAGCTTTCTCAACAACTTCTACAAGTCTCCAGCGCTTAGTCTTGCTCAATGGACGAGTTTCCATGATCTTAACTACATCACCGATACCACACTCACTCTTTTCATCATGAGCGTGAAACTTAGTTGTTTTCTTTACGAACTTTCCGTAGATCGGGTGTTTAACTTTTCTTTCAACTGCAACAGTGATAGTTTTATCCATCTTGTCGCTAGTTACAGTGCCGATCCTCGTTTTGCGCAAATTTCTTTCTTCCATTACTTAACTTTTATGGTTTAGATACCCATTTCTTTTTTCTTCAATTCCGTTTGTAAACGGGCGATGTCTCTTCTTAAACCGCGAATATTCATCGGGTTTTCTAGTGGAGAGATAGCATGAGCAAACTCAAGCTTCTTTAGTCTCAACTGATCTTCAGAGATCTTAGCTTTCAGATCTGAAACATTCAGCTCTTTCACGCTTTTATTAAAATCGTATGTTTGTTTGTTTGCCATTGCAAATTCGTTTTTTGATTAAGCTTGCAAATCTCTTCTGATACAGAATTTAGTTGCAATAGGTAATTTCTGTGCTGCTAGTTCCATAGCTTCTTTAGCAGTTGCTTCAGTAACACCATCACATTCGAAGATGATGCGACCTGGCTCAACTACTGCTGCCCAGAATTCAGGGTTACCTTTACCCTTACCCATCCTTACATCGGCTGGCTTACGGGTAACGATTTTATCAGGAAATACGCGAATCCACACATTACCTTCTCTTTTCATTGCACGGGTCATTGCCTGACGAGCTGATTCAATCTGACGGTTTGTTAACCAGATTGGTTCAAGCGCTTTCAAAGCAAAAGAACCGAAAGAAATAGTAGTGCCACGCTTTGCAACTTCGCGAATGCGGCCTTTCTGCTGTTTCCTATGTTTACTTCTTTTAGGTTGTAACATTTTGATTTTGTTTTTTGGATGACCGTTACTTTTTACAGTTAAGGTTATTCAACTTTATTTACTATCGATGTCCGTTACCGGCACCAGTACCTTAAATTATCTTCTATTATCTCTTCCACCACCAGCGTTTCCACCACCACGGTTATCTCCACCGCCTCTTCCACCGCGATCTCCACCACCTCTTCTGTCATCTCTTCTATCACCACCTGGTCTTCTTTCTTCTCCTGGTCTTCTATCGCTCAAATCATTCTTACCTCCAACAAAATTTGGATTCAATTCACGCTTACCTAATACTTCACCTTTACAGATCCATACTTTGATACCAATTTTACCATATACTGTTTGCGCAAACACATTAGCGTAGTCGATATCCATACGGAAAGTATGCAAAGGAACACGGCCTTGTTTGAATTCTTCAGAACGGGCAATCTCAGCACCACCTAAACGGCCGCTTAATTTTACCTTGATTCCTTCAGCACCCATACGAAGTGTAGAAGCTACTGCCATTTTAGTGGCACGTTTGAAGTTGATACGGTTTTCGATTTGACGAGCGATTGTGTCTCCTACGATATTCGCATCCAATTCTGGACGACGGATTTCAAGGATGTTAATCTGCACATCTTCTTTACCGGTCAATTTCTTCAACTCTTCTTTGATACGGTCTACTTCTCCACCGCCTTTACCGATAATAATACCTGGCTTAGACGTATGAATAGTTACGATCAATTTTCCGAGGGTACGCTCGATTACAATCTTTGCGATACCACCTTTGTTGATACGGGCATTCAAGTAAGTACGGATCTTATGATCCTCAATCAACTTTGATGCGTAGTCTTTCTTGCTACCATACCAGTTGCTTTCCCATCCGCGGATGATACCTAACCTGTTACCAATTGGATTTGCTTTCTGACCCATATAATGGTTTTACAATTAGTTTTTAGAATCTACTATTAATGTTACATGGTTGCTGCGCTTACGAACTCTGTAGCCACGACCTTGAGGTGCAGGGCGCATCCGTTTTAAAACACGACCACCATCTACGAATATTGTTTTAACTACCAGGCTGCTGTCGGCTGCGCTTGCGCCGCTATTCTTTTGCTCCCAGTTATTAATGGCACTCTTCAGCAATTTTGCTAATGGTGTTGCATTATGTTGTGGGTGATGTTCCAAGATGGCCAAAGCTTTTTCCACTTCCATGCCACGGATCACATCGGCCAGCAAACGCATTTTGCGTGGACCTGTAGGATAATTGTTCAGTTTAGCTACTGCTTCCATTTTCTTTTAGTTTCTTATTTGAGATCCTTCTTTCGAAATGATCAAAAATGATTTATTTCTTAGTTCCTGCGTGACCTCTGAAGTTACGAGTAGGAGCAAATTCACCTAACTTATGGCTTACCATAAACTCTGTTACATAAACAGGGATAAATTTGTTTCCATTGTGAACTGCAAAAGTGTGTCCAACGAAATCTGGAGTAATTGTACTACGACGGCTCCAGGTTTTGATAACACCCTTCTTTGTTTTACCATCGTTAATCGCAACAATTTTCTCTTCTAAATTTGCGTCTACGTAAGGACCTTTTTTAATCGAACGACCCATAATAGTTATAAGTTTACTGGTCTGTTAGTGATTTATTTTCTGAGCTAATTACTTAGCTAATTTTTTACCATCTCTGCGTTGGATAATCAGCTTATCGCTTCCTTTTCCTTTAGTTCTGGTTTTCTCTCCTTTAGCATATTTACCATTTCTGCTACGTGGGTGACCACCGGAAGCTCTACCTTCACCACCACCCATCGGGTGATCTACAGGGTTCATGGCTACACCACGAACACGAGGGCGAATACCTTTCCAACGATTCCTACCAGCTTTACCTGCAGTTTCCAAGTTATGGTCGCTATTTGAAACCACACCAACTGTAGCGTAACAGTTAATCAATACTTTTCTTAATTCGCCAGAAGGCATTTTTAATACTGCGTATTTCTCTTCTTTGTTAGCTAACTGTGCTGATGAACCAGCACTTCTTGCCATCTTACCACCTTGTCCAGGTTGTAATTCAATGTTGTGAATGTTAGTACCCAATGGCATGAACTTCATAGAAAGTGCATTACCAATTTCAGGTGCTACATTATCACCAGAGATTACAGTTGCACCCACCTGTAAACCAGCTGGAGCCAAAATGTATCTCTTTTCACCATCAGTGTATTGCACTAATGCAATAAACGCTGTACGGTTTGGATCGTATTGGATTGACACAACATTTGCTGCCATGTCTTTCTTATTTCTTTTGAAATCGATGATACGGTAATGGTGTTTGTTTCC
>CAIJZG010000311.1 GCA_903825065.1 uncultured Bacteroidota bacterium | reverse complement strand
TTTTCTGGAGGTAGTTTATTAACAAGTGATCGTTGTTCAGAACCATGTGCAGACAATATACAAGCTAGTTTTAATTGGAATACTAATCCGTATCCAATAATAGGATCAAGTGTAGATTTCACTAACACGTCAACAGGCTCTTCAGATTATGAATGGTATTTAAACGGGGTTCTTCAAACCAATACTACGAATTTTCAACAATCCTTTCCCAGTGCAACTACCTATACAGTTAAATTGCTTGCTTACAATGCAACCAGATCTTGTTATGCATCTTATACAGGAAATGTGATTGTAAATTGTGGAGTTGATGCCAGATTTTCGCCCAACAAAAGAATTGTGGCCTCTTCTAATAATATCTATCAAGACACTGTAACTTTTGTAAATACCTCCTATAATGCAGATACTTATCAATGGTATATGAGTGATAACAAGGGATTGAATTTTACACAGGTTTCCACTGCAAAAGATTTTTTAAACTCATTCGCCACTTTCGGCAATTATAAAATTTATTTGGTTGCTTCAAAAGGAGCATGTGTTAGCACCTCTAATACTTATACGCTTCAGGTAAATGATCCCAGACAAGATGCTGGGGTTACTATTTGGGCTGTTAACTGTTACAAAAACGATAGTATCAAGGTAAGTTTTACAGTACACAATTGGGGATATGACACTATTCCTAAAGGTACTTCAGTTAGATTTCATGACCAGATACCTTATAATAAACTGATGCCTACTTTAAAAAATACATTCTACACTACCAATGATATTTTAGGCCAATGCGATCAAGGTTATACAACCATCATTGCAAGCAGTAGTTCAAAATTGGATAGTATTTCTGCTTTTGTGAATGAAGACAACCCAATTGTTGAAACAAATAATTTTAACAATGAATCTGATTATAAAAACTTTCGATTAAAATATACGGTATCTCCGTCCACTGATACCACGGTGTACATTAACGATTTGATCAACTTAAAATTAACCACTAAGGGTGAGCCCATTAAAAGTATTCAATGGTTTACAAATGGATCTTTAAGTTGCTTTGATTGCCTGAATCCTTCATTTACTATTACTGATACCACAAATATAAAAAGTCTTGTAAAAACAAAATATGAATGCTTTGATTCAACTTTTACCCGCATCAATATTTTTCCAATCGATATCAGTATCATAAATAATAGAATCGACTGTTATAAAAATGATAGTGTTCTTGTTACTTCAACCATTTGTTTAGGCAATCATTATACAGCGTTTAAAAAGCCAATAGAAATTAAATATTTTGATGCTTTAGATACCCTTGCCTTAAGCACTCATTTGATTGGCAATTATTATTTACCTACCTCCACTACTTTTACAAACTCATGCACTACAATTGAGCAAGCCATCATAAAACCAACTACCTCATTTGTAAGTTACAGTATCAATAGTGATCAGAATGAATTTGAACAAATTTTGAATAATAATCAAACAAGTACAAATTATACACCTTTTAGTATCAGCTCTGGTATTCAAACTATTGAATTGTATAGAAGAGAAGTTAAACAAATTCAAATAGATCATGAAGGGGATAGTATCACTTATCTAAAATGGACTCCAAGTATTGGATTGAGTTGTGACACCTGCTTAAATACTTCACTTAATATAAATGCAACTACTTCTTACAAATTAAATGCATCCACAAAATACGACTGCAAAGATTCAGTAGCAATAAAAGTAAATGTATATTTTCAGAACAGCCTGGCTTTACCAAATGTCTTTACCCCAAATGGAGATGGATTGAATGATCACTTTTATGTTATTGCCGGCAAAGACGTTGACAAAGTAAAATCGTTTGTCATCTATAATAGGTGGGGAAGAAAAGTTTTTGAGAAAAATAATATATTACCGAATGATTACTATAACGGCTGGGATGGAACTACCAATGGGAAAAACGCAGAAATGGGCACTTATGTGTATACTGTTGTTTTAGATTTTAAAGATGGTTCGAGCAAAACATATAATGGTTCGATTTCCTTAATTAGATAAGAATGAGCAAACACTTTTTTATTTTAATTTTCTCATTTACCTTATGCAAGCTTTGTTGTTCTCAAGACCCCCATTTTTCACAATTTTTTGCTTCTCCATTAACCCTCAACCCTGCTAATACAGGAAATTTTGATGGCAACTTTCGAGTAATTTCAAATTACAGAAATCAATGGCCTTCTTTTAATAACGCATATAAAACATA
>CAIJZG010000310.1 GCA_903825065.1 uncultured Bacteroidota bacterium | reverse complement strand
GGAGAAACATAACGTGCAATTTGCGTAGCAACAACTAATCCAATTTTTCCTTTTCGCAATTCAGGAAATGCGACTGTACCCTTGCCTCTGTCTGGTTTATCGTTCATTCCTTTTTCAAGTTCACGAATAGCCATAACTGGTAATCGCAAATCGCGGTTCCATTCCATAGCATTCATACTCAAATCGAGGTGGGCATCAACAATCAGCATCTTTGATATTTAAATCGTTATTTTTCTATCTCTGGCAATAACTTTCCATTGTTTGTGTACTTCCTGATTTTCTACAATATTGGCTTCGGCATATAATGCTACGGTAGGGCAAATATGCACGGGCACACCATATAATACATCACCTACTTTATAAATACTTGTATCTTCTACGTTTACACTTAGATGTTCTTCGCTCTGTGCTTTAGGAACAGCATTCGGTGCATTTAAAAAGTGTACACGCGGTAAAGGGTTTTCGGCTGCAACAGCTTTATGTCCGAGATCACAACAAAAAGTTTTTTCATCAATAATCGAATTGATTCTTGTAATAACCAATGCTGCATAATCAAATGGTTCATCAGGTACAATATGTTTATAGGTCCAATCCCAAAATATAAAAGTACCTGGACTATATTCTACACCCGTTCTATCGATATGAGTAGGAAAACTTGGAGAACCACCAACCACCACTTTCATTGCTTTCCCATCAAATAATAAAATATTGTTTTGTAATTGTTCCACTTTTGCAAAACCCTCATCAGACTTACGTTTTCTTTCAACAAAATCTGTATCACGTATATGTCCATCATATCCATGTATGCCAATTATACTGATTCCTTTTAAGGTAGAACATGCTTTATATAAAGTAAAGGCATCTTCAGCTTTTATGCCAGAACGGTTCATACCAATATTTAAATCGATATATACATCTAAATGCAATCCTGCTTTGATAAAAGCTTCAGATAGCTTTGTGGCAGTGTCAATATTATCGATAAGCGTACAAAAATGTGTGTTAGGGAACTTATTTGTCAAGGCAATTAAACGATCAATTTTAGGGCCAGTTGGCTGGTGTGCCAAAATCACATCTGGTGATTTTATATTTCCTAACATTTCTGCCTCGGCAATAGTGGCACATTTAAATTTATTGATGCCGGCATCTAATAAAAGTTGGCATGCTTCACTCATTTTATTGGTCTTCACATGAGGGCGCAATGATTCTGTACTTCCAGCCATTTCAATTAATAGTCGAATATTTTCTTTTGCCCTATCTGGGTATACTAATAAAGCAGGACTATCAACAGTTTCAATATTTTTAATTTCGTACCATTCCATTTGTTAGATTTTTAAAGATGCTTAATCATGTAATTCAAAAAGGGCTTCAATTTCAACGGGGATATTGCCGGGTAAGGAACCCATTCCTACAGCACTTCTTACTCCAATGCCATTTTCTTCTCCCCAAACTTTTGCAAAAAGTTCACTGCATCCATTTATTACAAAAGGATGTTTTTCAAATTCAGGAACACAGTTTACCATACCCAATACTTTAATAACACGTTTGATTTTATTAAGAGATCCTAAATTTGTTTTGATTGTAGACAGTATAGCTAACCCAACTTGTTGTGCCGCAATTTTAGCTTCTTCTTGTGTAAAGTGTTCACCAACTCTACCAACAATTAAAGTGCCATCTTCCTGTACTGTTCCATGTCCGGATACATAACAATGTTTACCATCAATCAACAATGGTTTATAAACACCAAGTGGCCTGGGAGCTGGAGGTAAGTTTAATCCAAGTAATTCAAAATTCTCATCAGCAGACATAATAATATTTTTAGATTATATAAAACTATTAATGATAAAGACACCAATAAGCCCGACTACAGAAACAATGGTTTCCATAACACTCCAGGTTTTTAAAGTTTCTTTGACGGTTAAATTAAAGTATTCTTTGAACATCCAAAATCCAGGATCATTTACATGAGAAAACATTAAACTCCCTGCGCCTGTTGCTAATACCATTAAACAGGGATTCACACCGGTACTTGCAATTAAAGGTGCAACAATTCCTGCAGTAGTTAATCCCGCAACAGTGGCTGATCCTACACTAACACGAATAATGGCGCTAATGCTCCAGGCCAAAAATAACGGATGAATTGATAAGCCTATAAGTGGTTGAATCAAATCATTGCTGATGCCTGAGTCTGTTAATATTTGTTTCAAAGCTCCAGCACCTGCAATAATGAGCAAGATGCTTGAAATATCTTTGATAGCATCACCCATTGGTTTCATGATTGCTTCAATCTTTATATCCTGTCGGATTCCTAATGTGTATAAGGCAATGATTAAACTAATCAGCATAGCGATTGATGGATCTCCAACGGTATGAACTATTAGAGTAAATGTATTTTGTTCTGAAAAAATAATTTTCACTATTGTATCTAGAGCTATCAATAATACTGGAAGAAAAGCTGCCAATATGCTAAAAAATAAACTCGGTAACTTTTTTTCATCAACCGATTGATTTGTAAAAACTGACAAAGGTTTTGAATGATATTTTTTTAAAGTCACTGAAAACATAGGTCCAGCGATGATGATAGCTGGAATAGCAATCATAAATCCATATAATAATGTTTTACCCAGATCTGCATGAAATTGTTGAGCCAATGCAACAGGGGATGGATGAGGTGGTAGATATCCATGTGTTACTGAAAGTGCTGCCAAAGTTGGCAAACCAAGATATACAGGAGGGATCTTATATTTCTGAGCAATAGTGATAACCAATGGTACTAATAAAACAAATCCTACCCCATAAAATAACGGAATGCCAACAATGAAAGCGGTGACCACTAAAGCCCATTGAACTCTTTTGCTACCAAATGCGTGAATCAAACTATCTGCAATTTTATTGGCGGCCCCACTATCAGCCACTAATTTTCCTAGCATGGCTCCTACAATCAAAATCACTAAAAGAGAACCCATGATATCTCCAATACCTTTTTGAATGGCACCCATAATTTTTCCTACTTCCATTTTGGTTGCAAGACCAACAGAAATCGACACCAATAAAAAGGAAAGAAATGGATGAAGCTTTACTACAGTAATGAGTAACACTAAAATCAATACGGCAGAAATAAGCAGAAGGGTGGGCATGCAGTCTCTTTGTTTTAAAGATAAAAGAAAAAATGAGACATACACAAATGATAAAGTCGATATATAAAATTGAACCCATTAACCTATTCTTCAGTGTATGGAATTAAATAAATTTAGTTAACCCTAGGCTTCAGCCTAAAACAAGAATAACTACAAATCTTGGGCTTAGGCTCAGACCAGCATCCTATCTATTTCGAGATAAGGGTTCACTTATAAGACCTCAAAGTTTAGCTGCACAATTAAACGATTAATTCAAAAGGAACTTTAGTTTTTCCTGCATAAGTGGAAACTCGTTTAAATTATGATGAGTTCCTCCTTCGATCGTTATAAATTGATCAGTTGGTTTAAATGCGCTCTTCAAAGCCTCTGCATTGCTTAATGAAATTAATTCATCTTTTGTTCCATGAAAAATTGTAATTGGTGCGGTTACTTTTTTGAGATATTGATCGGTGGGTAATTTAAAATGTAATAAGGTTTCTACTGGAAGTATCCATGTATAGTGGCGAACAAGTGAAACCATGTTTTTATAGGGTGTTTCTAAAATTAATTCTTTACAATCTCTGATACTTGCTAATTGAGCTGCAATTCCAGTTCCGATTGATTTGCCATAAATAATAATTTGATTGGGTTGATAGTTCACCCTAGCTAGTTTATAAACCTGAATGGCTTCTTCATATAAATTTGATTCGGTGAGTTCTCCAGTTGATTTTCCAAATTTGGGATAATCGACCATCCATACTTCCCATCCATTATTTGTAAAGTTTTTAGCAAATTTTGCATAGTGATTTACATTTTCGCGATTACCATGAAAATATAAGACTATACCTTTTCTAAGACTATCAGGAAGGATAAAGGAAATTATATTATAATGAGTGGCTTCATCAATATCTAGATTGATTTCTTTGAAGGGCTGATCAAAATGATAAGGAGTGCCATCAGTTAATGAAACAGGATGGAATATTATTTTTTCTTGTAAATAGTAAAAACTGATACCTAGTACTGAATAAATAAGCACGGCCAATTTAACCCAACGAAATAAAGGATTTGATTTTTTCATTTTTACCAATATCTGCGAATCTAAAGGATTATATCTGATTAATGTGGTGTTAGTATTTTAGAATGTCACGTATGAAATTATGGTACTCATTATATGAGGGTAGGTTATTATGTCCACCACCATGAATACGGATTAGGGTAATTTTATGCGGACTTATTGCATGCAATTTTTCACTTTGAGAAATCGGGATTAACCAATCCTTGGTTCCATGAATAATATAGGTATGACAATTAACTTTACGTATCCATTGGTCGGTTCTAAGTTTATAACGTAACCACCAACGATGCGGTAAGATTGGTAAAAATCTTTCTGCTACTTTTATAAAACTATAATAAGGAGCATCTAAAATCAGATATCTTGGCGAATTATCTGCTGCTATTTTAGTAGCAAAACCGCTGCCCATACTTCTGCCATACACCAAAAAATGGTGTTCTGGACATTTCTTTAGTAATTGATTATATACAAACTGCATATCATTCAACATTTCCTTCTCACTTCTTTTGCCAGTGCTTTTTCCAAAACCCCTATAATCAACTAATACTACATCATATTGAAATCTGTAAAAATCCCTAGCATATTTTGCCCACCCCTTAATGCTTCTGGAATTACCATGAAAATATAATATGAGCCCTTTTGGTTCATTGCAATAAAAATGAAGACCGTTAATTCGAACACCTGGAGTTACATCAAAAAATAATTCTTCAAATGGAGCGTCGTATTTGAACTTGAAGTCTTGTGAGAGTTTTTCAGGCTTAAAAATAAATTTTTCTTGAACCAGATAGGCAAATAATAGGATTACTCCATATATCAAAATGATATAAAAAAAAATTGTTGGCAATCGTTTTGAGCAGACTTTTTAGAAATTGTCTGCTCAAGAAAGATACAATTTTCCCTTGGCTTCTGTAAAGTATTGATTTTGGAACCCTGAAATGTCTGGTTTGGTTGAAATTGGTAATAAATTTTAATCGAAGCCCTTAAAATGTGCCCATTACTTTATTGCTTTATTTCGAAGGAATCTTTTACCTTTTATTTGCATTTACTTAAAAACTAGTTGCCGTACATTTGAATTACAAATAAGTTTCCAGATGCAAAAAACCATTTTCCTTTTGTTTGCTAGCATATTATTGATATGTTCAGGATTAAAAGCGCAGCGGATAGTTTATTCTGAACCTGATAGAGACGACTCAAGAACAGTCAATTTTGAAGTAGTTGGAAAAATGAATGGGAATATTCTGGTATATAAAAGCTATCAAAATATGCATTTTATCTCAGTTTTCGATGCTGATATGAAACAAATAGAGAAAAATAAACTCGACTTTATAAATGACAAAGTGCAGGATGTAGATTTAATTCAATATCCGGATTTCATTTATTTGTTTTATCAATACCAAAAGAGGGGAGTTTATTATGCAATGGTTGCCAAACTCGATCAAAAAGGGAAAATTATTGATAAGCCAATTTTACTAGACACGACTGCAGATGTAAGTTTTACTAACACTACAAAAATTTATACTATTTTGAATAGCGAAAATAAACAGCAAATTATGCTGTTGAAAGTTAGTACAAAAGATGATCGTTCACATATACTCACTACGCTACTTTATTCAAAAGATCTGAATCTTCAAAAACGCTCAAGAATTGTAGTGAAAATGCCTGAAAGGAATGATTTTCTTACAGAATTTGCACTAGATAATGAAGGCGATTTAGTATGTATTAAGGGCTCGGGAACTTCACAGAACGATAATATCAATAAGATTTCAATTATATCAAAAACTGCCAATGCAGATAGTGTACTAATTCGGGATTTAAAGATTTCAGGTATTTATCTGGATGATATTCGATTAAAGATTGATAATATAAACAAACACTATGTTGTTTGTTCATTCTACAGTAAGCAAAGGAGAGGAAATGTCGAAGGTCTTTATTTTGCAGTTTGGGATAAATTTCAAAACAAATCCCTAAGTACGCTCAATACTATTTTTACAGATGAATTTAGAGCAGATGCTAAAAATGATGGAAATTTAAAAACTGCGTTTAATGATTTCTTTTTGAAGAATATAATTTTAAAAAAAGACGGGGGATTTTTCATTTCAGCTGAAGCAGCATATAGTAGCACCAAGGGAAATACAATGTCAAGATGGGATTACTTAAATAACTCTCCATTTTACTCTCCTATGTCGTATAACTATTATTCTTATAATTCTCCCCTTGGGTATTACCCTTGGGGTAGATATAATACATATACTAACAATACTGTTACTAGATATTTTGCAGATAATGTTGTTTTAATTTCATTTAATGCTTCTGGTAAAGTAGAGTGGAGTAATGTAATAAGGAAAGCACAATATGATGATAATACCGATAATTTTATTGGTTATGGTGTGTTGAATACGGGCGATAAAGCACATTTCCTATTTAATATCCAAGAAAAACACAACATGATTTTAACTGATGAAAGCCTTTCGCCGGATGGCCAAATTGATAGAAATCCTACTTTTAAGAATTTAGAAAATGGATATGAGTTTATGACACGCCATGCAAAACAAGTAGGTGCAAGGCAATTGATAATCCCTTGCCAATTGCGTGGCGTTACCTGTTTTGCAAAAATTGAATTTTAATATATAAGCTGTGGTATTTATTTTTCGAGACAAATCGATCGTTAACATTTTTTTCCTTATAATTCTATGTATTTCAGTACATGCGCAATTATTTATTAATGATCCTGTATTAATAGTGAATAAAAATGATGGTTTTATTTCAATATTGCTTGCTGATTTTTTGACCAATATTTCTTCTACTATTCTGTTTATTGTTTTTCAACTGATTATACTAATTCAAGCTATTCGATTGAATATGGTACTAACTGATTTCAGAATGTACCAATCAACAAATTATATTACTGCCATGACTTATATACTTTTTACAGGTATGATAAATCAATGGAATTCTATTTCTGCGGCATTGATCAGTAATTCTTTGGTACTCTGGATTTTTATCCTTTTAAGTAGGCTATATAATAATCAAAATCCGAGAACATTATTGTTTAATATCGGAATGCTTGTGTCGCTCACTATCATGGCCTATCATCCAACCGCAATACTGATAATGGTTGTACTTTTTGCTCTAGCAGTAGTTCGCCCATTCCGTATAGTTGAATGGATATTATTATTGATGGGTATCCTTTTACCTTATTATTTTTTGGCATCTTATTTATTCCTAAACAATCAAATTAAAACTTTTACCCATTATCTTCCAATTTTGAAATTGCAATATCCTGTTCTACAAACTGACCTATGGATGTGGATTAACATAGGATATTTATTTATAGCGCTTATTGCTGGAATGATTTATTGGCAGAGGTATAATAATAGACTAGTGATGCAAATCAGGAAGAATTGGAGTGTTATGTTAGTTCTTCTTTTAATTCTAGTAATTGCACCTTTCCTGTTTGATGGTGCTGGCATGGATACGGCGATACTTTGCCTAATTCCTCTTAGCGCTTTTGTAGCAAACGCTTTTGGTTACCCTAGGCGATTAATTTTGCCTAATCTGCTTTTCTGGCTTGGCATCCTATTAGTTGTACACAATAATTGGGCACTCATCAAAAAATAGGCATTCTTTAACGCATGAGGCTTTATCTTTGAATCCAAGAGTAGTACTTTTTTAAAGATTAAATATTTTATATATGAAGTTCGGAGTAGTGGTATTTCCAGGATCCAATTGTGATAGAGATATGCAAGATTCTTTACAGAAAGATTTGGGGAAAGAAGTTATAATGCTTTGGCATAAAGACCAAGATCTTAGCATGTTTACAACAGACGATTGTATAGTATTACCCGGAGGATTTTCTTACGGCGATTACCTTCGTTGTGGAGCAATTGCTCGATTTAGCCCTATGATGAAAAGCGTAATTGAATTTGCAAATAAAGGAGGAAAAGTATTGGGTGTTTGTAATGGATTTCAAATTCTATGCGAAAGTGGACTATTGCCAGGAGTACTTTTGCAAAATGCAAATCAACAATTTGTTTGCAAAAACGTAT
>CAIJZG010000309.1 GCA_903825065.1 uncultured Bacteroidota bacterium | reverse complement strand
TGCCATAGCATTCCTACTTCCTGTTCCTAATTCAGGGAAATCAGGAGAATTGCCATATGGATACCATATAAATGCTGGTTGCGCAGGAGGCAACTCTTTGATACCTGTATTATTTCTAGAATTATTTATTGGCTTTAGAGCATCAAATGCCGCACCTGGAACTCCAGTTGCATAATTGTATTCATGATACGCATAATTGTTTCCCACAAATAAAGGCCATCCAAAATAGCCAGCTTTACGAGCTTGATTTAATTCATCATAGCCTTTAGGGCCACGTGTGGCAAAGCTATCGGCATTTGCATCAGGACCTACTTCACCCCAATAAAGATTACTATTTTTCTGATCTACTGAAATACGATAAGGATTGCGATTGCCCATCACATAAATTTCAGGTCTTGTGTTAGGAGTTCCCACAGGAAATAAATTTCCCTCTGGAATTTTAATGGTTCCATCATCATTTACCTTAATGCGCATGATTTTACCACGCAAATCATTACTATTACCCGCTGATCTTCTTGCATCATATTGCTCATGTCCTGGAACATCATTGAGTGGTGCAAAACTACTACTCACATATTTAGCACCCGGTTCATCAAATGGAGTACTATTGTCTCCTGCTGAAAAATATAAAAGATTATCAGGACCAAAAGCTATGGAACCCCCAGTATGACAACATATTTCACGTTGTGATTTTACATCCAAAATCACTTTCTCCGTTTTATTATCAATAGTATCATTAACAAAAGTAAAACGCGATAATCGGTTTACACTTGTGTCGACTGGACTATAGTAGATATAGACCCAATGATTCTTTGCAAAATTTGGATCCTTACAAATACCTAATAATCCTTCTTCTGCATTTACGTTTGGTGTATGTAATGTTTTCCAATACACATTTAAAAATCCAACTTGTTTTACTTGTTTTGTTTCTGCTTTATATAATAACAATTCTCCTCTGCGTTGCGCAATGATCACATCATAGTTAGGTAGAATCGTCATTTCAGTAGGCTCGAAAAAAGTTCCTTGCACTAATGAAACTTTTGCAAAACGATCTTCATCTGGTGCGTATTCAGATGTTGCTTTACTATAGTTCAAATTTTTATTTTCACCAATGGCATATTGAATACCACCTAATAAATGCTTGGTGTAATTTTCATCGGTGTATGATTCAGCTGTATGACCCAACTCGGTATAAAATGCACGGCCACCATCATATTCATGATACCAAGCCATTGGATGGTTTCCCATTCTATGTCCACCTTTATAAGTTGCTTCATCAATATTAATAAGCACATGGATATTACTATCTAGTTGCTTTCTGAAACTGTAATATTCGTCGGTGCGAGTCCATGTGGCAGGCAAATGTTTTGTGGCACCAAATGTTTGATCAACAACATGCAAGGTTGCTTGTTGGACATTGGGGAAAGTGTCGTTGATTCCAGGATGATCGATGAAATAATTTCCAACTAATCTGCCATACCAACCCCAATCATATTCCGTATCAGTAGCTGAGTGTACTCCCACAAATCCGCCACCAGCTTGAATGTATCTTTCAAAAGCAGTACGCTGTCTATAATCTAGCACATTACCAGTGGTACTCATAAAAACAACTGCAGCATATTTCTTAAGGCTATCTTCATTAAAAATTGCCGCATTTTCTGTGGTATCTACATCATATCCATTTTCTAAGGCTAGCTTTTGAATAGCGGCTATTCCATTTGGAATTGAGGCATGACGATATCCAGATGTTTTACTAAATACCAGTAAACGAGGTTTACCACTTCTTTTATTACTACATGAGAATAAAGTAATTGTAACAATTGCTGCAAGCAGCAGGACAAGCATTTTTTTCATTGAATGTTTTTAACCGTTAAAAGTGGGGAAATTATATGGAAGATAAATATAGGCTAATCCAGTAAAGCAAAAAATCTATTTTGGAGATTTTAATTGCCATTCATCCAATAATTATTATCGCTTAAAAAGCATCAACAATGATCCAATAAGCGTTAAAATGATAATTAATTTTCTATAGTGCTCTTCCTTCACTTTATCAACTAATTTCAGACCTACTAAAAAACCTATCATTAAAGTAGGAAGCAAGTATGCATCTATCTGTATACTTTGTATGGAAATATTTTTCCATAAGAATACCTGGAAGGGTAATTTAAATAAGTTCATGAAAAGAAAGATCCATGCGGCAGTACCAATAAAATCATTCTTTTCTAAACGCATCGCCAAAAAATACAAGTTTGAAAATGCTCCAGCCAAATTGCCTAACATGGTTGTAAAACCTGCTGCAAGTCCTGTACCTACAACAAACAAAGAATTTGTGGGAACAGCTTTTGATTTGCGGTATTCCATAAATAGAATAATAACAATCGTTAGCAAAATTATCACTGCCATAATTTTACGGAACAACACTTCATTCATATCCTTACCTACATAAATACCTAATAATATTCCAATGATCATCCAGGGAGTTATTTTCCAAAAATGAACCCACTTTGCATGTCGATTATAATAACTCACCGCAGCGATATCAGATAAACATAATAATGGCAAAACGATACCAGTAGACGCTTTGCTCCCAAACACAAATGCCATTAAGGTTACACTAAGCATATCAATACCCTTCAACCCAGCTTTTCCAAGTCCGATAAAAAAAGAGGCGAAACAAATAATTATCCAGGTAGATGCAGGATACAGAGTAAGAGTTTCCATTTGTATTTTTAAAGGCAACAAGATAACAAGTAAGATGTGAAAATAAATTATCTGTGTATACTCATAAATTTTATTTCAACAATGAAAGAAACTTTAACTTTAAACTTCAAACCCGCTACTCCTAATACTTGCCATTAAAATAAGTAAATAGCCTTCAGCGGAATTAAACAAATCGTGTAATATAATTCTATGTCATTCCCATTGAAGTCGCTCAAGTTTTTTTGTCTCCTTGTATCATTTCTTTTTGTAATTCAAGACAACCATGCTCAATCTGTCATTCGTAGTTATCAAAAAGAAAAAGACGGGGTTAGTTTTTCATTAGAAAAGGGTGTCATGAATATTCGTATTTGCATGGATGATATCGTTCAAATAAAATACTCTGTTTTAAACAGCTTCCCAACTTTTAATTCTTTAGTTGTAAATAATTCTTTTACGCAACCCGTAGATTTTAAGGTAACAGAAAATGGAACTGATATTATCATCAGCACTTCGAAATTACATATCCAGGTAAATAGAAAAACCAGTGCCATCAGCTATCTTTCTATAGATGGAAAATTGATAACTTCAGAAGATAATACTTACAGTAAATCCATGCAAAAACAAACTGTTGCAGGCATTGCTACTTATAGCTGCAACACTGTTTTTAATTCACCCGCAGATGAGGCATTATATGGGCTTGGTTGTCATCCAATAGATACCGGATCTATCAACTATAAAGGAAGAGACCAGGATATGACTATAAAATATTTAACAGGTGCAATCCCTGTATTGCTTTCCACCAAAGGATTTGGACTATTCTGGGATAATTATGCATCTTCGAATTTTTACGGAGCCCTAGACAACAATCGGAAATTCAAATATGTTTCTGAAAGTGGAAATCAAGTAAACTATTATTTTTTTTACGGACCTAGTTTTGATCATATCATCGACCTCTATCGCCAAACAACTGGTAAAGCTCCGATGTTTCCAAAATGGTCTTTTGGACTTTTTCAATCTCAGGATAGATACCTGAGTCAGGCAGAAATGATCAGTGTAAAAGATAACTATAGAAATAATCATATACCTGTTGATGCAATAGTCCAAGACTGGTATTACTGGGATCCTTTACCTATCGGTTCGCATGTAATGAAACAAGAACGTTATCCCAATCCAAAAGTATTGGTAGATGAATTGCACAAAGCAAATCTTCATACCATGATTTCTATCTGGCCAGTATTTGGTACCGGCACTCCTAATTTTGATGCACTCAAAAAAATGGGCGGACTCACATCAGTTACCTGGGATAATGTAGTGACTCACACTTTCGATACTTATTATGATGCACATAATCCTGCAGCTCGTGAACTCTATTGGGATCAAGCAAGAGATAGTTTAGTAAAACGATTTGGCTGGGATTCATGGTGGGTTGATCAGTGCGAACCGGATAATGGCGCATTATTAGACGAACGTCGAAAAGCTAATTTCTCTGTAGGTAAAGGCATTGACTATTTTAATACTTATGCTCTAGAACATAGCAAGGGCTTATATAAAGGTTGGAGAAGAGATATTGAAAATAAACGTGCTTTCTTTTTGATCAGACAAGCATTTGCCGGACAACAAAGAAATGCCACAACTTTATGGTCTTCTGATATCAGCTGTAGTTTTGAATCCTTTAAAGTGCAAGTGCCACAAGGTATTAACGCCTGCGCCTCAGGGATTCCTTACTGGACTTCCGATATTGGGGGATATCATTATAATTGGCAGGCAGCCGATTGGTCTAAGCCTGAATTCCAGGAACTTTTCACCAGATGGTTTCAGTTCGGAGTTTTCTGTCCCATTTTCCGCATACATGGTAAAGGAGAGCGAGCCTTGTTTTCAAAAAATTGGAGTGAAGAAACTAAAAAAACTTTACTTGGATATGATAACTTAAGATATCGACTACTTCCTTATATCTATTCATTAGCAGGAAGTGTTACGCAAGAAAATTATACCATCATGCGTGCCTTGAGTTTTGATTTTGGAAATGATGAGAAAGTTCATCAGATTCCTGACGAATATATGTTTGGACCAGCCTTCTTAGTAAATCCAGTTACCGAACAATTGTATAGTGGAGCCAATGCATCGAAAGGAAAAAATACTAGAGTAGTTTATCTTCCAAAGGGAGCTAATTGGTACGACTTCTGGACTGGCAAACAATTTACTGGCGGACTCACTTTGTCTGCAGCTGCACCACTAAATACCATTCCATTATATATTAAAGCTGGATCCATTGTTCCGATGGGGCCGTTGATGGAATACGCTACCGAACTTCCGGCAGATAATATTGAATTAAGAATCTATGCTGGAGCGGATGGACAGTTTAAGTTGTATGAGGATGAAAACGACACTTATCGTTATGAAAAAGGCAATTTTGCTACTATTATATTTCATTGGAAAGATCAACAGAAGCAATTAACTATTTCCGAAACAAAAGGAAAATTCAATGGCATGCTTCAAAAAAGGAAGTTCCATATTGTGTTAGTTGATGCTGATCATGGCAACGGAATTAATATATCAAGCAAAATTGATAAAGTTGTGGAATATGCCGGGAAGGAAATAAAAATGACTTTTAAATAGATATTTTCTAATAAAAAATACTTTTATGCTAAATAAATGGAGGTTATTATCAATTTTCATTGTTTTTGTTGCATCGCTTTTTATCCAAAGTTTTGCACAAAATGATGTCTCCATTCCCAAACTGATTGAAAAAGATGGCCGTCATGCACTGCTTGTTGATGGCAAACCATTTTTTATTCTGGGTGCTCAGGCACATAATTCCAGTGCCTGGCCGGGTATGTTACCATCTGTTTTTTCAGCCATCAAAGAAATAAATGCAAACACTTTAATGGTTCCTATTTACTGGGAACAGATCGAACCAGTACCCGGGAAATTTGATTTTTCATTAATTGATACTTTACTATTACAGTCGAGAAAGCATCAGGTACATACAGTATTACTATGGTTTGCCACCTGGAAAAATGGCAGTAACCACTACATGCCAGAATGGATGAAAAAGGATGCCGAAAAATATCCAAATATTGTTAGCGAAAATGGTGGTCATGTTGACTCACCCTCTCCCAATTTCAATGCCACACTGGAAGCAGATAAGAAGGCTTTTGCAGCAGTGATGCGTTACCTGAAGAAAGTAGATAAGCAGCATACTGTTATTATGGTGCAAGTTGAAAATGAACCCGGAGCATGGGGAAGTGTGAAAGATTTTTCAGATACAGCACTACTATTATTTAAGCAACAAGTCCCAAAGGAATTATTAGAACCTACCCTATTAAAACAATTAAATATTTCGGATAGCACTATTGTTACGGGTAACTGGCAAAAAGTATTTGGTGAAAGGGCAGATGAATATTTTCAGGCATGGTCTGTAGCAAGATTTATTGAGCAGGTAACTGCAGCAGGTAAGCTAGAATATGCTTTGCCCATGTATGTGAATGCGGCATTGCGCAACCCACTTACTAATCCTTTAGCAAACACCTATGAAAGTGGTGGACCAACAGATAATGTGATTCCAATCTGGAAAGTTGCAGCCCCATCCGTTGATCTTCTTGCGCCAGATATTTATGAATTTGGTAGTGAGAAAATTTTAAAAGTAATGGAACTTTATGCGCGTAAAGACAATCCACTTTTTGTACCGGAAGCAAGTTTTACTTTTGATAAAGCAAAATATATTTATCAAGTTTTAGCACTTAGTGGCATTGGTTTTGCACCTTTTGGAGTGGACGATAATAATCAGAGCTTCACTAAAGAAACTATTTTAAATCACCTAACCCCTTTTGCCCAGGAGTACCATATATTATCGACCATGATGCGCGAATTAGCACAGTGGAGTTTTGATGGAAAAATCAAAGCTGTTGTTGAACGCGAAGATAATAGAGAACAAAAAATTGATCTGGGTAACTGGCAAGCAACTATATTTTTTGGTGGTGATGGAAGAGCCAATGCAGCTCCCATCCATTCCAAGCCAATAGGTAAACTCATGATCATTGCTTTGGAGGAAAATAAGTTTCTATTGATTGGATCAGATTGTCATATTAGTTTCAAACCGATAGGCAAAAATGTCGGTCACGAATGGCAGTATGGGAAAGTTGAAGAAGGAACTTATGATAAAGGAAAATTTAAATTGCTCCGCATTCAAAATGGTGATGAAACAGATTGGGGCGGACCAGGTTTTGGAACGAAGCCATCTGTTTTACAAGCAACATTAATTGTCAGATAAAATTAATAAGGAGGTACACCAACAGAAGTCCAACCTCCGTCAATTACTAAATTTTGACCCATAATTTGTCGCGATGCCGGCGACATTAAAAACAATGCTGCATTTACAATATCATCAGTGGTAGATGGACGGCCCGATGGTGTAATGCGCGACCAGATCTCCAGATAATCAGGATCTTCAATCAATGTGCGCTCAGTTAAAGTTGCACCCGGCACCATGGTGTTGATATTTATTTTGTGCGGACCTAAATCAATCACCAGATTTTTCACTAGTTGATCAAGCCCTGCTTTCGTCATTCCGTAAGCAGCTAAAAAAGGATGTGCTGCATGAGCAGTTACCGACGAAGTGATGAGTATACTTCCACCATGTCCCTGCTTCACCATTTGTTTGGTAGCAGCTTGTGTTAAGAAAAAAGTTCCAAATAAATTAATCTGTAACAATTTTTGCATCGATTCTGGCTGATACTCTAAAAAGTCGCCATAAGTAGTAATGCCTGCATTCGCAAGAAGTATGTCTAATTTGCCAAAAGTTTCAATGGTAAATTTTACAATACCCTCAATGATTTCCATCGTTGAAATATCACCTCCGTATGATTCACATAAACCTCCTTCCTTTTTAATTTTATTACTAGCGGACGCCGCTAATTCGATATCAATATCATTCAATATTACACTGGCACCTTGCAATGCTAACTGCCGTGCAACAGCATAGCCAATCCCTTTACCAGCGCCAGTTACAATGGCTACTTGCTGATGAAACAATTTATTTCCCATGTTATCAAGATTAATTCCTTTGCTAAACTAAGTTATTGAATTCAAAAGCTGGCAATCCTTCAAACCCACAATTTCTAATTAAAAATAAAGAACCTGCTAAGGGTTGTTTTTGTAACTCTTCCTCAGTTAATCCTACCCTCGCAGAAGTGATAAATAAATCTTTCAAATCTTTACCACCGAAAGTGCAGGAAGTGACTCTTGAAACTGGCAAACTAATATGACTTAATTTTTCTCCTGTATTAGGATTCCATCTGGTTATCTGCCATCCATCCCAATGAGCAATCCACAACATGCCTTCCGTATCAATGGTCATTCCATCTGGAAAACCATCTGATCGGGAAATCTGTATGATTCGTTTTTTATCTGAAATAGTACCCGTTTTTTTATCAAATGAGTAAGATATTACTTCAAGTGTGGGTGAATCGATATAATACATGATAGTGTTATCTACATTCCAGGCAATCCCATTAGAAATAGAGACCTCCTCAATTTTTTTAAATGATTGATTATCGTGATACATATACAAAGATCCCGCACCAACGCTTTCATCTAATGCCATTGTTCCAGCCCATAGCCTTCCCTCCACATCACATTTTCCATCATTGAAACGATTTGTGGGAAGATGGTGTTCTGGGTCATGAGTCATCCTGATATCACCAGTTGACCTATCCAAAAATCCAAATCCATCTTCTAAAGCAACAAGTAGCTCTCCGTTTTTGCAAATAGCTAAACAACCAACCATAGCATGAACTGTATAAGTTTTAACATTGCAATCCGTCATTGAATACTGATGAATTTTTCCATTGAGGATATCAAGCCAGTAAATTTCATTTCGATAAGCATCCCAAACCGGACCTTCTCCTAATTTACAAAGTTGAT
>CAIJZG010000308.1 GCA_903825065.1 uncultured Bacteroidota bacterium | reverse complement strand
TATGAAAATGCTTTGGCACTCGCTAAAAAAGCAAATGAGAAAAATAAACAGGTGTTGATTGTAAAGGGTGGTCCAGGTACGGGCAAGTCGGTTGTTGCGATTAATCTCTTAGTGTATTTGACTAAAATTGGCATGCTTGCACAATACGTTTCTAAAAATGCTGCTCCAAGAGCGGTGTATGAAGCAAGATTAACTGGAAGCATTCGCCCTACCGTGATCCGGAATTTATTTAGAGGATCAGGTGCATTTATTGATACACAGAATAATGAGTTCGATGCATTAATTGTTGATGAAGCTCATCGACTTAATAAACATAGTGGCTTGTTTGGTAATCTTGGTGAAAATCAAATCAAAGAAATCATTGCTGCTTCAAAATTTTCTGTGTTCTTTATTGATGAAGACCAGCGCGTTACTTTAAAAGATATTGGTCGCAAACAAGAAATTGAGATCTGGGCATCTAGAGCTGGTGCTAGTATCACTGAATTGGAACTAAATTCTCAATTCAGGTGCAATGGCTCTGATGGATATTTAGCATGGCTGGATAATATTTTACAGATCAGAGAAACCGTCAATGAAGAGATAAACGATTTAGAATACGATTTTCAAATTGTAGATACTCCTTCAGAATTAAGAGACATCATTTTCGAAAAAAACAAGTTAAATAATCGTGCAAGAATGGTGGCCGGATATTGTTGGCGCTGGCCAAGCAAAACCGATTCTTCAGCCAATGATATCGAATTTCCAGAATATGATTTTCGGATGAAATGGAATTTAACCGAAGATGGTAGTACCTGGATCATCAGTCCGGAATCTGTCAACCAGATCGGATGTATCCATACCTGCCAGGGTTTGGAAGTGGATTATATTGGAGTCATTGTTGGCGAAGACCTGGTTGTTAGGAATGGCCAAATCATCGCCGATCCATCCAAAAGGGCTAGTTCCGATAGTTCTGTAAAAGGATATAAAAGACTATTGAAAGAGAAACCCATTGAAACCAAAGAAATGCTTGATCTCATTATCAAAAATACTTATCGCACATTAATGACCCGCGGGATGAAGGGATGCTATGTGTATTTTGTGGATGAGGAAACAAGTGCCTATTTTAAGAGTCGTTTATAATCCTTAACTTTATTGCATCATCAAGAACCCTTCAATGGGTACCAACCGAAAGAGACGAACTTTACGGTGGTAAAATCGATGAGGACAATTACAGTCAAAAGCAAAACGTAATTCCTTTTCTATTTTTCCTGGTGTGATTTTTTAATATTAAAATTCATACTACCTATGAAACATCTTCCATTTCCATTCGATGCCAACATCGTACTACAGATTAAAACTGGTAAAAAGAAAGAACAATTAGTCTGCGAATTAGCAGCATCAACTATCGAGATTTATCAGTCGCTCAATTATCGTTCTAAAAAAGACTTCAAAATCCCACTGGTTTTACAATTTGAATCATCAATTGTACAATCACTATCCCTTCAAAATTTTTCCTTTCCTGTTGAACAAATCTGTATCGACTATAGGGATGGCAAAGCGAAGAAAGCCGGCTTAATTAGGCCTGCTAAAACGCCGGGTAAATTTATTCATGGGTATTCTGAATTTTCATTGGTTATCCTGGCTCCTGTGGGAACAATTGAGAAATACGGGATTACAATTGATTTGACGGTTTGCGGCGTTTCTTGATCATATTGAGGGAAAATAAGGCGAATAAGATCATTATTCGCCTTAAATGAAGGGAAATCAGCATAAAATAATATTCGCAATTCGCGAATTGAAAATTAATAGTTGCATTTTTGTCAGTATTTAGACTGACAAAATTATTATATTTGTCAGTCTATAAGTTTACTTATATATTTGTTATGTCAGTCTATAAACTTACTTATATGGCAACCCAATCATTACAAATCCAACAATTGAATAGCAAGATGCTAACAGTTGCTGCATTAAAAAAAATAACTCCGCCTCCAACCGGATGGATAAAAGCAGTTCGCAATGCTTTGGGTATGACTTTGCAGCAATTGGGTAACAAGCTGTCTATAACCAAACAAAGCATACAGATAATTGAACGTAGGGAAGTAGAAGGTTCCATTACGCTCAAGACACTTAGAGATGTTGCCAATGGAATGGATATGGAATTAGTTTATGGTTTTGTTCCGAAAGATGGGTCATTAGATGCTTTAATTGAAAGAAAAGCAAATGAACTTGCTACTCAAATAGTAATGCGCACTTCTAATACCATGACACTGGAAGATCAGAGAAATTCAAAGACCCGCATTCAACAAGCAATCAATGAAAGAGCAACTACAATCAAAAACGAAATGCCAAAAATTTTATGGGATTAGATTTGGGTAACAAGAATTAGTTTATATTTGCGATATACTACGATATTAGTAGTATATCGCAAATGAAAAAAGATTCAATAAAGCCAACGAATGTAGATGAATTCCTGAATGAAACTCGTTCTCGGGGAAGGCTTTCTTTTGGTCTTGAAGAACTTAAGCAAGAATTGCAGGTTTCTGATAAAGCGGTTAATCAGGCTTTATATCGGGCAAAGGCTCGAAATAAGATTGCCCAAGTGCGAAACGGGTTCTATGTAATTCTTTCACCCGAATATACTAAACAAGGTATGGTACCAACCACCTTGTTTATTGACGATTTGATGAAAATGCTGAACAAACGCTACTATGTAGGTCTTGTTTCAGCCGCAGCATTATATGGCGCTGCCCATCAGCAACCAATGGAATATTTTGTGATTACCCAAAAACCTGCGCTACGGAACATCAAGAACAAAAAACTGAAGATTAATTTTTATGTCAAAAAAGACTGGTCAGAAACATCCATCATAAAACTAAAAACGGATGCGGGAATGATGAATGTTTCATCGCCTGAATTAACAGCACTTGATTTATTTTATTATCAAGAAACCATTTCACTAAATAATACTGTTACTATATTAAAAGAACTTGCTCAGGAAATGAAACCATCTGTATTGCAAAAAACAGGAACAGAATATCCACAAGTAACAGCTATACAAAGGCTAGGTTATATATTGGATGTGGAATTGCAAAATTCAAAACTGGCAACTATATTGCAAAAAGTATTAAATGATAAAAAAGTTTTCCCTGCGGCACTATCAAATAACATAATTAAAGAAGGAATATTTAATGAGAAATGGAAACTGTTTATTAATACTAAGATAGAAGCTGATATATGATTTCGAGAAGATATATAGAAGAATGGAAAGCAATAGCCCCATGGCCTGAAAATGCACAAATAGAGCAGGATTTGATAATTGAAAGAGCTTTAGTTGAAATATTTTCTGATGAACTATTAAGTAATAACCTTGCTTTTAGAGGCGGTACCGCATTGCACAAAATATATTTAAAACCACAAGCCAGATATTCCGAGGACATTGACCTTGTGCAGACAAAAGAAGGGCCCATTAAGCCGCTACTTGTGAGACTGAGAGAACGGATGGTATTTTTAGGAACTAAAAGAAAAGTTGAACAAACCCTTCATAATAATACCATTACTTATCCCTTTGAATCAGAGATTGCACCAGTGATAAAAATGAAACTTAAAATTGAAATTAATACCAGAGAACATTTTAATGTTCTCGGAATTAAACCGATAAACCTTAAAGTAGAAAATAGCTGGTACAACGGAGAATGCACAATCCCTACATATGAATTAGAGGAATTATTGGGTACTAAACTCAGGGCATTATACCAAAGAAGAAAAAGCCGTGATTTATTTGATTTGTATTGGGCTTATCAACACCATTCCGTGGATACCAATCAGTTGCTTCAATGCTACCGAAAATACATGAGTTTTGATGTTGAAAATCCCCCGAATCAAAAATTATTTATTGCTAATCTAGAAGAAAAAATGTTGGATCGAGATTTTACGGGTGATATAAATATGATTTTACGACCAAGTGTAGAGTATGACAATGAACAGGCCTTTCAATTTATAAAACAAAATATTTTAGAAAAAATATAGCTCATCTATTAGTACTATAATTCCAATATATTTTCTTCTAGATTTTCAATCAATTTTGGAGGGTAAAAAAAGACCATTTACATTAGTAAAACGACAATTCAACTACAACGAATTTTTCGAAATAGATAATTAATCGATTATCATATTTGTCAGGTGGTGGTTCATCTTCGGTCTCCAACTGGGTTGTTTAAATAAGGTGTAGATAAACTCTTTCACGGATCTTGCTTTTTTACAATCGTTGAAAAGATCCTTCCATCCATCGAATGCAATAACAAATGGGTTTTGAGATCCTATCTTTTTAGTTAGTCCATAATGAGGAGGGAAAACCTCTTTCTGGAATGTGCC
>CAIJZG010000307.1 GCA_903825065.1 uncultured Bacteroidota bacterium | reverse complement strand
CAAGCAGGGCTCATATGCAAAATATAGTTCCAGTAATTGAAACATGTTTACAGGAATCATTTCCAAAATTGAATGCTTCTGAGAGAATGCAAGAAATTTCAGCTTTTGCATTTACACAAGCACCAGGTCTAATAGGTAGTTTGTTGGTGGGTGTGCAGTTTACAAAGTCATTGGCATTATCGCTTGATAAACCTTTAATTTCGGTTCATCATATGCAAGCGCATGTACTAGCTAATCTAATTCAGGATCCTGCTCCATCTTTTCCTTTTCTATGTTTAACAGTAAGTGGCGGGCATACGCAAATCGTACTCGCAAAATCTCCCTTAGAGTTAGAAATTCTCGGTGAAACAATTGATGACGCGGCCGGTGAGGCATTTGATAAAACTGCTAAGTTATTGGGTCTGCCTTATCCTGGTGGACCATTGATTGATAAATATGCAGCTTTAGGAGATCCGCTAAAATATAAATTTGCAGAACCACAAATTCCGGATCTCAATTTTTCTTTTAGTGGATTAAAAACTTCGATTCTATATTTTCTTCAAAAACAATCACCTGAATTTATAGAAGCAAACAGAAATGACTTATGTGCATCTGTTCAATTTTCCATCATTCAAATTTTGATAAAAAAACTAAAAAAGGCGATTGTTAAAACTGGGGTTAAACAGGTTTGTTTAGCTGGGGGAGTAAGTGCTAATTCCGGATTACGCAAATCATTTGTAGATGCCGGCATAAAACATGGATGGAAAACTTTTATTCCATCTTTTGAATATTGTACTGATAATGCTGCAATGATCGCTATCACTGCCTATTATAAATATCAAGCTGGTCAATTCGCATCCCTTGATTGCCATCCTAATGCAAGAGCCGAGTGGTAGATTTTTAGAAAATCAAAAGCCAAAATTTAAAATTCAAAAATCAAATTCCGGCTTGAAAGCTTACTTTTGCCGCCTGAAAAACAGTTATCGTCAATGATTAGTGCAAGAAATATCACCCTGGCTTATGGCAAAAGGGTATTGTTTGATGAAGTAAATATCAGTTTCCAAAAAGGAAATTGTTATGGGGTTATTGGTGCCAATGGTGCTGGTAAATCTACCTTTCTGAAAATATTAAGTGGGGAGATCGAACCTAACAAAGGAGTTGTTGAAATTTCAAAAGGAGAACGCATGTCTTTTTTGAAACAGAACCAATTTGAGTTTGATGATTGCACCGTTTTAAATACAGTTTTGATGGGCCACAAACATTTGTGGGATGTGATGCATGAACGTGATGCTATCTATGCCAAAGATGATTTTACAGAAGAAGATGGAATGAAAGCCGGCGAGTTAGAAGCTGATTTTGGAGAAATGGGGGGCTATGAAGCAGAAAGCAATGCTGGTACACTTTTGAGCAGTTTAGGTGTGACAGAGAATTTGCAACAAAGCTTAATGAAAGATATCCCTAGTAACTTTAAAGTAAGGGTATTATTAGCTCAAGCTTTATTTGGGAATCCTGATATTTTATTATTAGATGAGCCTACCAACGGATTAGATATTGAAACTATTGGTTGGTTAGAAAACTTCTTAGCCGATTATGAGAATATTGTATTGGTTGTTAGTCACGATCGTCACTTCTTAGATACCATCTGTACACACGTTGCCGATGTGGATCGTAGTAAAATAAAAGTCTTTACAGGTAACTATACTTTCTGGTATGAGTCTTCTCAATTGATGAGTCGCCAGATCAATGATAAGAACAAAAAGAACGAAGAAAAGCGTCAGGCTTTACTCGACTTTATTGCGCGTTTCTCGGCCAATGCATCGAAGAGTAAGCAAGCAACCTCACGTAAAAAAGCATTGGAAAAATTAACTATTGAAGAAATAGAGCCTTCCAATAGAAAATATCCAGGTATTATATTTCAACCATTACGTGAAGTTGGAAACCAAATTTTAAATGTTGAGAACCTGAGTAAATCGGTAGATGGCCGTAAGTTATATGACAAAGTAAATTTCAGTATTAATAAAGGGGAGAAAGTAGCTTTTTTAAGTAAGGATCCTTTAGCTGTAACTAGTTTTTTTGAAACCATTAATGGTATTCAGGAACCTGGTTCAGGAAAATATGAATGGGGAACAACCATTACTAAAGCTTATTTGCCGGTTGAAAACAATGAATTTTTTACTAATGGTTTAAGTCTGATGGATTGGTTAAGACAATATGTGCCAGCTCATGTAACAGATGCAGATGAACCCTTTATTCGTGGGTTTTTAGGTAAGATGTTATTTAGTGGGGATGATATAACCAAGAAGACCAATGTACTCAGTGGGGGAGAGAAAGTACGTTGTATGGTTAGTCGTATGATGTTACAGAACCCCAATGTGGTGATTTTAGATCAACCTACTAATCACTTAGACCTGGAAAGTATTCAGAGCTTCAATGAAGGCTGTCAGACCTTTCCTGGTGTTGTTTTGATTACATCACATGACCATACATTCCTTCAAACTGTTGCTAATCGGATCATAGAGTTAACCCCTAGAGGGATTATAGATCGGTTAATGACCTTCGATGAATATATGGAAGATGCACGTGTTAAGGAATTGAGAGGGGAAATGTATAGCTAATACGGGTTATTTGACCTAATTTCGCGTTTCAATTGTGGAAAAACAGTTGAGGAGGCGGGTTTCAAAAGAATTTTCCCCCGTTTTGTGCAAAAATTTAATAAAAAAATGGGAAATGGTATTGGTAGTTTGGAGCATTTCCTTACCTTTGCCGTCCCGAAAAAATAAGAGTCATGGCAAGAGTATGTCAGGTTACAGGTAAAAAGCCACAAACTGGTAATAGTGTTTCTCACTCAAACATTAAGACCAAGCGTCGTTTTCTACCCAATTTACAAACCAAGCGTTTTTTCTTCGCAGAAGAAGACCGTTGGGTAACATTGAAAGTATCTACTGATGCTTTAAGAACGATCAATAAGAATGGTCTTTCATCAGTTATCAAAGAATTGAGATTGGCTGGTACAAAGATCTAACTATTAACAAAGAAAACTACCTAATACAATGGCAAAGAAAGGTAACAGGGTTCAAGTAATCCTGGAATGCACAGAGCACAAAACCAGTGGAATGGCGGGCACTAGTCGCTATATCACTAAAAAGAATAAGAAAAATACGCCTGAGCGTATTGAATTGAAAAAGTACAACCCAATTCTGAAAAAAGTAACCGTTCATAAAGAAATTAAATAATCATGGCAAAAGCAGCTTCTAAAAACGCTAAAGTAAAAGATGCTAAAGCATCTGCTGAAGCAAAAAACTGGACAAAAGTTATCAAGGCTGTTCGTAGCCCTAAGACTGGTGCATATACCTTTAAGGAGGCTATTATACACAAGGATAAGGTGAAGGATTTCTTAGCTGAAAAATAATCGGTCCTGCAAGAAACTATTGAAAAGCTTTCCCTTTTTCCGGGAAGGCTTTTTGTATTTTGTCATGAATCGGTTTAAACTGTATTTTTCTTCGATTATTTAAAGTAGTTAATATGAGTTTTTTAGGAAAGCTATTCGGAAAAAAAGAAAAGGAAAGTCTGGATCAAGGTTTACAAAAAACCAAAGATGGGTTTCTTGCAAAGATTACCAAAGCAATTGCTGGTAAGACAACAATTGATGAAGAAGTGCTAGACAGTTTGGAAGAAGTGTTAGTTGGTGCTGATGTTGGGATTGAAACAACTATTAAAATCATCGAAAGAATTGAAAAGCGCGCTAAAGAAAATAAATATATTGGCACATCCGAACTCAACTCAATTCTCCAGCAAGAAATTAAAGCTGTATTAGTTGATGCTGGGGATGACTCTTATAAAAGTTTCACAGCACCTCCAGGTAAGAAGCCTTATGTTATTTTAGTGGTTGGAGTTAATGGAGTTGGAAAGACAACTACCATTGGGAAATTAGCCTATCATTATAAAGCTGCTGGAATGAATGTGGTATTAGGTGCAGCAGATACTTTTAGAGCAGCGGCAGTTGATCAATTAACAATTTGGAGTGAACGTGTAGGTGTACCTATAGTAAAACAAGCGATGGGCTCTGACCCGAGTGCAGTTGCTTATGATACGATAGCTAGTGCTGTTTCAAAAAATGCGGACGTTGTTTTAATTGATACCGCAGGAAGATTGCATAACAAAATTCATTTGATGGAAGAATTAAGCAAAATCAAAAGAGTGATTCAAAAAATCATTCCAGATGCACCTCATGAAGTAATGTTGGTTTTAGACGGTTCCACAGGACAGAATGCAGTGGAACAAGCACGTCAATTCACTGCTGCAACTGTAGTGACAGCATTATCGATTACTAAACTCGATGGAACAGCAAAAGGCGGAGTGGTATTAGCAATTGCTGATCAGTTTAAAATACCTGTCAAATATATTGGTGTTGGGGAAAAAATTGAAGACCTGATTTTATTTGATAAGGACGAATTTGTAGATAGTTTATTCAAATTAGAGAACTAAATGATTGTTGATTATGGTTAACCCTAGGCTTCAGCCTAGGGCCATGAATGAATAAAAGATTATATTGGGCTTTAGCCCTTACAGTTGAAACTTTCAATTATAAAAAAGGTATCAATTAAAAAGTATATCTCACCCCAAGTCCTCCCCAAGCACTTTCGAAGTAACTGTATCCAATAATGTTGAAAGAGGGTTGCCAGTCGAAACTAACATTCAAAGGAGCCCCTTTTATTTTATAATCTAAACCAAGTACTCCATCAATACCAATTGTCATTCCTCCATTTCTGGTAGGATACTGTTTTTTCCATTGGTCGCTCCAAGCACCTAAATGAGCTCCACCTCCTACATACCACTGTAAGCCTTCGATAGTTCCAAGATTATTATGAATTTCATATAAACCGGTCAGTCTAAAGCCATCCTGAGAAATAAATGCTAGTCCCTCTACAGCACGATCTGTTGCTATAAAATGTTTTACACTTAAAGCTCCGGGATACATTTTTAATCCCACAGCAGTGCTGTAGTTTGTCCCAATGTTTTGTTGTTGAGCCTTCAAAGTAAATGCGGTTATAAACACGCAGCTGAATAATAATAGTTTTTTCATGGATCAGTTTTATAATACTATCAAAAAATCGTGCCAAAATTAATTTTGCACAGCTCTAAAGAATAGTTAATATTTTATTCCGATGCATTTGCTTTATTATTTAGGTTTGTAGTATGCATTCATTCAAAGAGTTGATTAACATTTTTTCTGAGCATTTTGCACATCGTCATTTCCCGGAAAGTCCTGCCACGTTATATGATCCAGGAGAATATTTTTTGGCATTAGGTGGTAAGCGAGTTCGCCCCATTATGTGTTTAATGGGAAATGAACTTTTCGATGAGATTAATCCAGATGCCTATCATGTAGCAAATGCTATTGAATTGTTTCACAATTTCACCTTAATACATGATGATATTATGGATGCGGCTCCTTTGAGAAGAGGTATGGAAACGGTGCATAAAAAATATGGAGAAAGTACCGCTTTGTTAACTGGTGATGTGATGATGATTCAATCCTATGAATATCTTAACAAAATTCAGGGAAATAATATTCACTCCATATTGCAATTATTTAATCGAACTGCAAAAGAAGTTTGCGAGGGTCAGCAACTAGATATGGATTTTGAAAAAAAAGAACATGTTTCGCTCGATGAATATATTGAAATGATTAGTCTTAAAACTTCTGTGCTTCTTGCGGCTAGTTTAGAAATGGGTGCAATACTAGGGGGAGCAAGTGCAGGGAATAGAGATCATTTATATGCATTCGGAAAAAATTTAGGTATTGCATTTCAAATTCAGGATGATTATTTAGATGCATTTGGGGATCCAGAAAAATTTGGTAAAGATGTTGGTGGTGATATTCGACAAAATAAAAAAACCTTTTTATTACTTCACGCATTAGAAGTTGCTGAAGAGGAACAAAAAGTACAATTGTTACAAATGATGCAAGAAAATCCATCGGATAAAGTAGAGAAAGTATTAGCTATTTTCAAAGCTTGTAATGTGGATGAATGGGCAAAGTCTTTAAAAGAAAAATATTTACAAACTGCGTTGCAACATCTCGAAGATATTGCGGTAGTATCAAACCGTAAAAAAGCATTAGTGGAACTGGCTGATTTTCTAATTCAACGTGACTATTAGTTAGATTTCAGTTTACCCTTGTTCTTTGCTGAATATCCTTTAATTTGAGGCACACAAAAATTCCAATGCATGTCGAATTCCTTATTCCGAAAAAAGTCATTAGAGAACATACAAAGAGATTATGATGCTGGTTTATTGGATGGACATGGGAATAACATGAAAAAAGTGTTGCGTGTGAAAGACCTCACATTTATGGGGGTTGCTGCAGTAATTGGAGCTGGTATTTTTTCAACAATTGGTACTGCTGCTTTTAATGGAGGGCCGGGTGTAATTTTTCTATTTCTAATTACTGCGGTTACTTGTGGATTTACTGCTTTATGTTATGCTGAGTTTGCTTCTCGTGTTCCAGTATCAGGAAGTGCCTATACTTATTCTTATGTAAGTTTTGGGGAAGTAATTGCCTGGATAATTGGCTGGGCATTGATTTTGGAATATGCTATTGGGAATGTAGTGGTAGCTATTTCATGGAGTGCTTATTTCAATAATTTATTGAAAGCAATTAATATCAATTTACCAGAATGGCTGTCTATTGGACATCAAACAGCTTCTATGGCTTATCATGATGCTATTGCAAATGGGAAGCCTGTTGCAGATTTAGTTTATACAACCGCTCCGGAAATTTTCGGAATGAAATTCATTATTAATCTTCCAGCATTTATCATTGTTGGGTTAATTACCATACTTGCTTATATCGGAATCAGTGAGAGTAAGAAGAGCGCAAATTTTATGGTGGGCTTAAAAATAGTAGTGCTGTTTTTTATAGCAATCATTGGGTTTTGGTATATTTTTTCGGAAGGTACTACTGGAAATTGGACACCATTTTTGCCCAATGGTATGACAGGAGTTCTGAAAGGGGTATCCTCTGTATTCTTTGCCTATATTGGTTTTGATGCGATTTCAACAACTGCCGAAGAATGTGCCAATCCGAAAAGAGATTTGCCCAGAGGCATGATGTATAGCTTGATAATATGTACTGTTATTTATGTAATTACCACTTTAGTAATTACTGGTATGGTAAACTTTAAAGAATTTGAAGGAGTTGCTGATCCGTTGGCTTATGTTTTCGATAAAATTCATATGCAAAAAATTGGGTTTATTATTTCAGTAAGTGCGGTTATCGCTTCTACTAGTGTGCTACTAGTATTTCAAATTGGTCAACCAAGAATTTGGATGAGTATGAGTAGGGATGGTTTATTACCAAAAAAATTCAGCAAACTAAGTAAACGTTATAAAACACCAGGATTTGCAACAATCATGACAGGTTTCTTAGTAGGAATTCCGGTACTTTTTGTTGATGATAAATTGATGACTGATTTAACTAGCATTGGAACGCTATTTGCGTTTGTGTTGGTTTGCGGTGGGGTATTGGTATTACCGAGATTGGCAAAAGAAGCAGGTAAATTTCAATTGCCTTATATCAATGGACAATTTATTATCCCAGCAATTGTGGCAATTTTTGCGATAGTATTTAGAGAACGAATCATCACAGATCTTTCCAATATAATGTCAGAAGTGTATCAGGAAACTTTGTTTTTGATTTTTATAGCGGCATCTGTGATTTTAGCATTGATGAGTTTTATAAAAAAGTATTCAGTTATTCCTGTAGCTGGAGTGCTGTGTTGTTTATATCTGATGATTGAAATTCCTGGTAAAAGCTGGATGGTTTTCTTCGGTTGGATGGCACTGGGACTGACTATTTACTTAGTCTATGGTAGAAGCCGGAGTAAACTAGCGTGATCGTCATGATAGATAAGTGAGTCTAGTAAAAACAACTATCGTAAATTTGCCGCTTATAAACTAGAAAGAAGGATGAAGTATCAAGTTGGCGACGATATATTGGTTTTATTGAGTAATGAGGAAGGCAAGGTTATTGAAATCATAGACGACAAAGTCGTTTTGATTGAAGTCCGAGGTGTGAAATTCCCTGCCTATATGGATCAGATTGATTTCCCTTATTTCAAACGGTTTACAGAAAAGAAAGCAGCTGAAAAAAAAGCGCCTCCTAAAACTTTTATTGATCAGGTTCCAAAGGAAAAACCGCAACCTGCTAAGGTTCGTATTTCAGATGGAGTTTGGTTGAGCTTACTTCCCAAATTTGCTATTGACGATTTTAATGATGAAGTAGTTGAATTATTAAAGGTTTATTTATTAAATCATACTGATAAAGCTTATCATTTTACCTATCAGCAACAATTTTTGGGTAATACTAATTTTGAATTGGTTTCCGAAATTCAACCCTTCCACGATTTTTATTTACATGATATCGATTTTGCTTCGGTGAATGATAGTCCTTTTTTTGCTATAGATTTCTCATTATTGAATCCTGAAAAAAAGAAAGCAGCCCATTTTGAAACTTCATTGAAAATTAAGCCGAAACAAATATTTCAAAAAATAGAAGCTATTAAAGACACCAATTTACCTACCATTCCTTTTTTACTTTTTGAACAATATCCAGATAAATTAGAGGATGATAAATTTGAATTAACCTCTTTGGCTGCAAAAGGATTCAAAATTTACGATGCCTCAAAAGGTAGACATCACTTGCCTCCTGCAAGATCTGTTGTTGATCTGCATATCGAAAAATTGACGAACGATTGGAAGCACTTGAGCAATTTTGAAATAATGTCGATTCAATTAAATGAATTTGAAAAGCAAATGGATCTGGCAATTGCTCATTATCAACCTTCAATTATTATGATTCATGGGGTTGGTATTGGTAAACTAAAAGACGAAATTCATGAAGTCTTAAAATCAAAAAGAGAAGTCAAGAATTTTTACAACAAATACGATCCAAGATTTGGGTATGGGGCAACAGAGATATTCTTTCAATACTAGTAGGGTTTAAAAATCAGCCTACTAATCAATACTAACTATATTTGCAACGCTACAAACTCGAGCTATCGCTCCAATGTAAATTGGGGAGGAAAGTCCGGACAGCACAGAGCAACCCACCGGTTAATGGCCGGCCTCTTAAGCAATTAAGAGAGAGATAGTGCCACAGAAAATAACTACCACTATGCAATTAGTGGAAAAGGTGAAAATGTGCGGTAAAAGCGCACGGTCTTTCAAGGTAACTTGAAGGGCGGGTAAACCTTGGGTGTTGTAATGCCACGTAAAGGAACGTTTGAAAGCGGCTCGCTTGAGTTCCAGGGTAGGCAGCTAGATCCTGTAAGTAATTGCAGGGCCAGATAAATGATAGTTTAGAAACAGAATCCGGCTTACGAGGTTTGTAGTATTTTAAAAAAGCAATCACTTACATTTGCTGCATGACACAGGAGCAGATTAAAGATATGAGAGACCGCGTTTTGGTTTTGAGGAGGTTTCTTTGACGTTGAGAACCGCACATATAAAGTAGAAACAGATCGCCAACTTTCATTATCACCCGGTTTTTGGGATGATAATCAAAGAGCTACTGCGATCATGAAAGAAATTAAGGTAAATGAATATTGGCTTAAAATGTATCAGAATGTTGATACAGCAGTAGAAGATTTTGCTGTGATTTTTGAATTTTGGAAAGCGGGTGATGCTTCGGAAAGCGAAGCAAAAGAATCGTATGCTTCAGCGATTGGATTAATTGAAGACGCCGAATTCAAAAGTACTTTAAACAAACCCGAAGATGAATTACCAGCCATACTGCAAATTAATGCAGGTGCAGGTGGTACAGAAAGTTGCGACTGGGCTGAAATGCTTCTTCGTATGTATCGGATGTATGGTGATAAGCAAGGATGGAAAGTAACCGAATTGGATTATCAAGATGGAGATGGTGCAGGTATTAAAAGTGCAACACTACAATTTGATGGAGACTTTGCTTATGGATTTTTAAAAGCAGAAAGTGGCGTACATAGATTGGTAAGGATTTCTCCTTTTGACAGTAATGCAAGGAGACATACTTCTTTTGCTTCAGTGTATGTGTATCCATTGATTGACGATAGTATTGAGATTGAAGTGAATCCTGCAGATGTGGAATGGGCATTCTATCGAAGTGGCGGTAGCGGAGGACAGAATGTAAATAAAGTGGAAACTGCAGTAAGATTAAAACACGGACCAAGTGGTTTTATAATAGAATGCCAACAAGCCAGAACGCAAGGTGAAAACCGAGAATTGGCAATGAAAATGTTGAAGAGTAGATTATATGAAGATGAGCTTCGGAAAAGACAAGAAATTTTAAATGCTTCAAATGCGGGTAAGAAAAAAATAGAGTGGGGAAGCCAGATTCGTAGTTATGTTTTTCATCCTTATAAAATGATCAAAGACCACCGCACTGATTATGAAGTTGGAAATGTTGGACCAGTAATGGATGGAGAATTAGATGGATTTATCAAAGCTTTTTTGATGTCTGAAAAAGAAGACCATCAATAATTGACTATACAGCTATTGCTGGCTTTTTTTCAAATTTAAACCAGGCATATCCAAAAATAATTGCAGAAATGGAGGCTACTAATACCGATACTTTTGCTTCATTTTGAGTAGCCACATTTTCAAACGCAAGTGTTGATATAAAGATGCTCATCGTAAAACCGATACCTGCCAAAATCCCAGCTCCAATTAACTTATAAAGATTTACACCTGCTGGAAGTGCAGCCCATTTCCGCTTTACGATATAATAGCAAAATCCGGTAATTCCCAAAGGTTTGCCTAAGCAAAGTCCTAATTTGATCCCCCAGCTTAATTGAGTATTCAATGCATTCAAACTGCCACTAGGTAAGGGAAT
>CAIJZG010000306.1 GCA_903825065.1 uncultured Bacteroidota bacterium | reverse complement strand
TGCCCTATTTAAAACAAAATACATGTCTGAACACTTACATAAAACTGTTTTTGATCCTTCCCTTTCAGATGAAGTATCAGAAGAGTGGTATGTATCTAAAATAGTGGCAGATCGTATTTTCAATTTCTTCCAAAAGAGTCCTTTATTCTTGTGGTCAGACATTCACAATTGCGAAGACCGAGCAGAAGCAATCGCTATCCTACTTTTACATTGGGGGATACCACATTATAAAGCGTGGTTGTTTGATAGTTATTTTTTAAAAAATGGACAAGGCAGCTTGCTTAACGAATGGAATTATCATGTTTGCCTTATGCTACCTGTTAAAGACAATCTGAATGATCAGTTAGAATACTTTGTGATTGATCCCGCGCATTCAACCAGTATACAAAAATTGTTTCTTTGGGCAAATATGTTAACCAAAGAAGCATACAGCTCGCATATTATCAAAAACGGTTACACATACATTTTTCCCACTGGGCAAATCAATCAACAAAACTGGCATTTTAGAAACAAGCAAAATTTTAAATGGACCATCCAGGGTTTAGCTGGAATTAATGGGGTAAGTAATAGTGGGAAAGCAGCCGTTTCATTCAAAAAATACTTGATACGCCGAACCCTAAAAAGCTTTACAGAATTAAAAAATTCAAGGCCTAATTTCGAATTTTAATTACCCCATTTTTTATTACTTTTATTTCAAATTATTTTGATTTGATGAATATTGATATTAATATATCTAAAGTTACTGCTACTGATATTACAGAACTTGTTCAACTGGTGAATAGTGCTTATAGAGGCGAGAGTTCAAAAAAAGGATGGACAACAGAAGCCGATTTATTAGAAGGAGTAAGAACCGACCCTAACACACTATTGGATCAAATAAATCAAGTAGATCAAACTTTACTAAAGGCTATCGATAGTTCTCAAAAGATTTTGGGCTGTGTAAGTTTACTAAAAAAAACAAATAAGTTTTATTTAGGAATGCTCACAGTGCAGCCGGATATACAGTCATCGGGAATCGGGAAAAAATTATTGATGGCAGCAGAAGATTATGCTAAAAGCAACCATATTTATTGTATTGAAATGACTGTTATTTCAGTTCGTCAGGAACTAATAGCATGGTATCAAAGACGGGGATATCATTTAACTGGCGAAAAAAGAGCCTTCCCAAACGATCCGAAATTTGGAATTAAAAAACAGGAACTAGAGTTTGTTGTACTCGAAAAAAATATAGCTTAAATAAAAATCCCTTAACAAAGAATGATTAGGGATTTTTATTTAAGTAAAAGTATACAACTAGTATCCCCACTTTTTCATAATCGCTAGATCTTTCTTAGCAGATTCAATTGGTGTGATATCTTGATATGATTCTTGTTCAATAATAAAATGTGTGGTTCCTCCAGATTTTTTAGCTTCATCAATAATCTGTTTTACTCCAACAACTCCGGTACCTAAAACAGTACTATCAAACCCATCATTCATTTCTCCTTTAACAGTTGTGGCAATTTCGTCTTTTACGTGCATTAATTCAAAACGTCCGGGATAGCTTTTTACAATCTCTAATGCCCTTCCACCTACTCCATACATATTTCCAATATCCAATTGTTGTGCTACTAAGTTTGGATCAGTATGCTTAATCATAATATCAAAAACTTTTTCTCCATTCAGTAATGAACTGAATTCAAAATTGTGGTTATGATAACCGAATTTCATTCCTGATTTTTTGCACAATTCTCCCGACTTATTAAACACTTCCATGTATGACAATAGGTTATCATAAGTTTTCCGAAGATTTTCATCCAACCAAGGACTGATTACAAATTTCTGCCCACAAGTTGCAGCATCATCAATTGTATATTTCCAAGCATCTGTAAATTCTTTTTTTGATTCATCCCAATGAGTCCGCCCCATGACTGTATGTCCACTAGGCATTTTGAGACCTAAATCGTTCAATATTTTCAAAAAATCTTTTGCAGAATATCCATAGAACTTTCTATCCACATAATTAGCATGCTCTACATTTTTATAGCCAATTGCAGCTAATTGTTTTAAAGTTCCCAAGGGATCTTTTTTCATGTCATCTCTAACAGTGTACAATTGAATACCCAGTACGGTAGATTTTGGTGCTGCAGCAAATAAGCTCCGAGGCACTAAAGCAGTTCCAGCTAGAGCCAGAGCCGATTTACTAATAAATTGTCTTCTTGAAGATTGCATAGTGTTTGTTTTCTTTTATGGCAATTTAATGACACAATTATTGTATCAATTTATAAATTTCTTATGAATTTAATCGTTTCCTTTGAATTCTACAAGTAACATCTTTAAACGGCATTATAGTTGCAGTATCAACTTATAAAACGAGTTATAATACAGGTATCTTTATGCAAATGTTTCGAAATATCATCATACATCTTTGTAAAGCCTGCCTTTTTATAGGATTAGCAATACCGATGAATGTTTCAGCCCAAACTAAAGAAAAATCTGATAGCTTTTTCTTAGCACAGAAAAAGGGACTTTGGGGAAAAATCGGAAAAAGTATTTCAATCAGCAGCAAAGACCAGCCGTCAATTGAAGATGGTGTAAAAAAGAATGAAGCCAGTTTCATTAAATTCAAGGGTAAAGTAATTCATTCAATTATTGTAGAGAAATTAGACTTTAGTAGAACGGTGAACGACACTTCCCGTTCAACTAAAAATTTCTTTAACGACATAGGGAATAAATTACACCCAAATACTTCTGAAAAAGTAATCAAGAATAATCTATTCTTCTCTGAAGGTGATACTTTATATCCTGCATTAATTGCCGACAATGAAAGATTTCTTCGTGATATCAGTTACTTACAAGATGCCAAGATTCTAATTAGAAATACTGAAAACACAAAAGATAGAGTGGATGTAATTATCATTTGTAAAGATGTATTCCCTGTAGGTGGTAGTGCAGATTTCGGGAGTGAAAAACTAATTAATTTCGAAGTCAACGATGATAATCTTGCTGGAACTGGAGATCGTGTTGCCTTTAAAAATATGATAGACCTTGATAGGACACCCCATTATGGTGCAAGTATAGAATATCTACGAAGGAATATCATGGGTAGCTTTATCAATGTTGATCTTGGATATAGCAATATTGAACCTGCCTTTAATAGTGGACGAAAAGAAGAATCTGCTATTTATGTTAAAGCAGATTTACCCTTGGTAAGTCCTTATAGTACCTGGACTGGTGGTTTTGAATCTTCCCTTCGTTTTACTAGAAATAACTATATCAGCGATTCTGTATATGCTTCAGATTTTAAATATACTTATCGTTTATTCGACAGTTGGGTAGGTTATAATATTGGAGCAAAAGCATATATTTCTGATCGATATCAAAATCGGAAAAAACATTTATTAGCCTTACGAAGTGTATACAGACATTTTAATGATATCCCAAATATCAATAAAACAATTTATAACAGTCTTTATTCAAATCTCACTTCTGTTTTAGCATCTATTTCAGTTTTTGAACAGGATTATTATCACACCAACTTTATTTATGGATTTGGAAGAAATGAAGATGTGCCAGAAGGATTTTCCATGTCATTAACTGCTGGATGGACCAATAAGAATAACTTTTCCAGACCTTATTTGGGATTTGATTACCAACGTAATTATTTTACTAGAAATAATGCTTATATAAATTATATGTTCAAATTCGGAGCTTTTTATTGGGCTAATCAATTGGAAGATCTAAGTTTTCTAACAAGCATTGAACACTTCACTAAGCTAAAAAAAATTAAGGGATCAAGATGGCAAACCCGTCAGTTTATCAGTGGAAGCATAACTCAGTTGTTAAGGACCCGACTTAATGACCCCTTACTCATTTCAAGTATATATGGTTTACCAGGTACCAATAATAAAACAATAAAAGCTGCTACCAGAATTACAGGAAACTTTGAGAACGTTTTTTATAATAATTGGAAATTTTTTGGATTCAGTTTTGCTCCCTTCGGATTTACCAATATCACTTATTTAAGAAATAGCGGTTCCTCTATTTCTGATGGAGATATTTATACCTCATTTGGAGCTGGTGTAAGAACCCGAAATGAAAACCTGGTATTCGGCACTATGGAATTACGCGCCTATTACTATCCCCGATCAGTAGCAAATATGCATATTTGGAATATTGTTTTTAGTACAGCCTTAAAATATAAATACAATAGCCAATTGGTAAACAAACCAGATTTTGCTGTTGTTAATTAAACCCTCTTAAATAATATATTCTACATTAATTAAGAATCCCACTAAATTGCTTTTAAAAAATCACAAATATGAAAAAAATACTCGCTTTAACATTTTTGTTAGGAATACTAAATAGTCAATACACTTTAGCTCAAGATGACAAATCTAAAATGCCAAGCCCTCCTGCAAAAGTTTCTGCAACTTTAGCTTCTGGTGTTGTTATTACAATTGATTATAGTCAGCCCGCAGTTAAAGGTCGAACAATTGGAAAGAATGTAGAACCTATGGAAGGAAAAGTTTGGCGTACGGGTGCAAATGATGCAACCGTATTCGAGAATAGTAAAGACATAACCGTAGAAGGTAAAAACTTACCTGCTGGCAAGTACGGTCTTTTTACGATAGTTCAAAACGGGGAATGGACTATTATTTTTAACAAAACATGGAAACAATGGGGTGCATTTGGATACAAGGAATCAGATGATATTTTACGAGTAAAAGTAAAAGGAAGTAAAGCTGCAAGCTTCTCAGAAAGAATGACTTTTCTTATAGGCAATACCGGTAAAATTTCATTACTCTGGGGCGATAATCAAGTTAACTTTCAAACAAAATAGATTAATCCCAATAAATAGTAAAGCCAATCCTAAGGGTTGGCTTTTTCTTTTCCAATCCACAACCTTTAACTTCGCTTATTGTTATACTATTATTAGCAGCTATTTTCCTTCTGCAATCAATACTATGGTACAAGCATATAATTTTTTGGCTAGCTGGCAATTATTTCCAGAGAAGTGTCAATTTCAATTTGGATTAATTCCTAAATCAGGAAATTATAAAATCGAATCTATCAATAACGGTCACAAATTGTTGATTAGTATTAATTGGGTTAGTATTGAAAATGAAGCATTTTATAGTCAGTATTCAGTCGTGCCAGATGATGAATTTCATACTTTTGATAATCAGGAAATTGCGGATAGTATCAAAGCCAGTATCATTAATGCGTCCACTATTCGATGTGTTTTTTTAAAAGGAAGAAATGAAATTCTTACTGTTACACATGAAATATTATCTAATGGCTATCTAAGAATTACGCAAGAAGGATTCAATACTGCATCTGAACCATTTAGCAATATTGAAATCTATCATAAGCAAATGAGTGTTCTCCCCTATGCTTCTTCAGTTGGAAGTGTAGCAATCAGACCAACAAAGGAGGGAGTCATCAAACACAAAGCATTAAGTGCGATGGAAGATCAAACTAATATGCAGTTGAATCAGATAAGACAACAAATTGAATTACTTGCCAAACAGGCTCAGGAAATAAGGAAAAGAAAAGAATTGAGTTTAATGATTTATGAAGCAAAATTAAGTTTCAAACCCCAAATTGGCCAAGTCTATCATTTATATGAGAAACGAGATAATACGCATATTTTATCATTAGTAGCACCTCAAGAATGGGGAGGTGCGGGACCTTATAAACAATTCCTTTCTTCTGTTCAATTATTAGCCGATCATACCTGGATTGAAGTGGGAACTACTGCTACATTCCAATAATAAATTAACCAAGAATACCATACAAACTTCCCCCTTTTTCAAAGAGGCGGTCTATTTTTTTCTCTATTACTGGATCCTTCTGAACAGGTGGTGCATGATGTTGTTTAATTCTTGCATCAATAATTAACGGACCATTGCATCCCCAATGTTTATTCTGTGTAAAGGATTCAATCCCGTATATATCATGAGATGGATTACAACGAGTAAAGGTTACCCATAAATAATTGTTCAAATTTGCTGAAGTAAAAACTGAATCATCAGATAATACAATTAAGCCAATTCCTTTTATAGCATCTAGTTGATCTTTTAATTGGGCATTTAAAGATGCAATTTCTCTTGCCGTTTGATCTTCGTTGACAAATTGATTCGCTTTTAAAACTAAAACCCCGGGCATTGCTAAAGAAGGTTGTTTAAAATCATTGAGTTCCTTAAAAATAGCAGGTACTTCTTTATCTAATTGTCTAATAGGCTCCCCATAAGCTGCAAAAACAACTTTGCTACCTGTATTGATGCCAGTACCAGAATAATCAAGTGTATCAATTGTAGTATTGGTATAAAAATGAACATCCCTTTTAAAATCTATACGCTCTAAAATAAATTGCATAAAGGCAGTAATATCATGAGTTGATAATTGATTGGTATCATCAGCTGTAATGAATAAAAACTTAGCCAAACTTAATTGCCCAGTGCCTAAAATATGATTAGCAATTGTTAATAATTCTGCAGGTTGTTTTGTAGGTAAATAAGGAGTATATCTTTCACTTCCAATAGCCAATAATAATGGATGCACTCCAGCAGCATCAACCGCATGTACTTCTTTTAATCCCGGCACTTCTAAGGGAATTGCAGCTCCTGCTATTTCATGTATTAATTCACCGAAACTTGTATCTTCTTGAGGGGGCCTTCCAACAACTGTAAATGGCCATATTGCATTTTTCTTTGCATATACTTTATGAACTCTCAAAACAGGAAATGGATGTGTTAAACTATAATAGCCTAAGTGATCTCCAAAAGGACCTTCCGATTTATTATCTTCAGGAAATACTTCACCAGTAATTACAAAATCTGCATCGGTACTTATTGCAAAACCATCAGCATAGGTATATCTAAATCTTCTGCCCCCTAAGGCACCAGCAAAAGTCATTTCGCTAATTCCTTCTGGCAATGGCATCACAGCTGCCACAGTGTGTGCAGGGGGGCCACCCACAAAGCAACTTACTTTTAAAGATTTGCCCAATTTATTAGCCTTTGTCTGATGAACTCCTATCCCGCGATGCAACTGATAATGCAACCCTATTTCTTTATCGGGGATATAATCATTTCCCGTTAATTGAATACGGTACATACCAAGATTCGATTTCATAATTCCCGGCGCGTCAATATCTTCGGAATAAACTTGTGGTAAAGTGATAAATGCACCACCGTCCATTGGCCAGTGTTGAATTAAGGGTAAATCAGTAATTTTTATTTCTTCATAAAAAATGGGCTGCTTCGAGGGATTTTTTAATGGTAATGCTTTGATTGCAGCAAGTCCGGTTGCAAAATTATCAAGTGGATGTCTGATGGCTTTCATAGGATCGCCTTTCACATCTATCATTTTTTGAACTAAAGCCAGGGTATCCCTAAAAATAAATTTGCTTCTATCTATAGTTCCGAAAATATTGGAAGCAGCTCTAAATTTAGATCCTTTTACTTTTTCAAATAATAATGCAGGACCCTTGACTTCATAAACACGCAAATGAATAGCAGCCATTTCAAGATGAGGATCAATTTCTTCCTTGATCCTTATTAAGTGGCCATGGGCTTCTAAATCAATTAAACAGGATTCCAATGATTCGTAACTCATATCAATACAACAGTTCTTGATTCAAAAAGTTAAAATAGATGACAAAGTTAGCTATTAATAACACTTGTAGAATCTGCTTATCTTTGCAACATGACAAAATTGAGTGTAAACATCAACAAATTTGCTACCATCCGCAATAGCCGTGGTGGCAATAATCCGGATGTAGTAAAAGCGGCTGTTGACGCAGAACGTTTTGGTGCAAATGGCGTAACTGTTCATCCCCGGCCTGATGAAAGACATATTCGTTATGATGATGTGCGTGAGATTAGAAAAATAATTACTACTGAATTTAATATCGAAGGCAATCCAAAAGAACTGCAATTTATTGATTTGGTGTTGGAGACAAAACCTCATCAGGTTACACTTGTTCCGGATGCTTTAGATCAGCTTACCAGTGATCATGGATGGGATACCATTGCACATAAAGAATACCTGATAGAAACTATTAAAATTTTTCAAAATGCGGGTATCCGTGTTTCTATTTTTGTAGACCCCATTATTTCAATGGTTGAATCAGCAGCATTAACCGGCACAGATCGCATAGAATTATATACAGAAGGTTATGCGACTGCCTATGCCAATGGCGAGCGAGCAAATGCTATAGGACATTATGTAGAAGCTGCTAAGAAAGCGCATGAATTAGGCATGGGAGTAAATGCAGGTCACGATCTTGATTTGCAGAACCTTAAATTTTTCAAACATCATATACCTTGGCTTGATGAAGTAAGCATCGGTCATGCCTTAGTTTGCGATGCCATTTATTTAGGTTATGAGAATGCTATTCAAATGTACCAGCGCCAGCTACAATTCTAGACCATGACTGCTTTAAAAACAAGGTTTAAAAAAATATTGGAAAAGACCTTGGGGGCCGTTTTGATTAAGCAGATGTATTTTAAGTTTGAAAAAATCAGCCGCTTTCGTCAAAATTCACAATTCAGAAAGAATAACCCTTTACTAGCGATTCCTCCAGATAAATGGCTTTTTGAAACATTTCAGTTGAATTACCAAAAGTATTTCGACGATGGTAATCTGGCTGCAAATGAAATATTGAAATGGTCTGAAGATTTTTTGCCGGAAGAAATGCCTGCAATACTTGATTGGGGTTGCGGTACTGGAAGAATTGTTCAACATTTGCATAAACACCATCCATACCTTCTTTTGTATGGTGCAGATATTAACAATGAGATGATTGCATGGAATCATCAAAACATTAAAGGAGTTCACTTTTCTAATATTTCATTTCAAACGCCTTCTACCTATCCCGAAAATTATTTTGATCTTATTTATGGCATATCTGTTTTTACACACATTCCAATAAAATTACAGAACGAATGGATTAAAGAAATGAACCGTATTATTAAACCAACAGGCATATTGTTAGTCACTACTATGGGTGCTTTTTTTTATAAGCAATTAGCACAAAACGAAAGAAATCAACTAGAGGATACTGGTATTTTTGAAAAGGCTTTTATTGAAAATCGAATGGCTATGCCAGGTAATAGAAATTATTCTGTGTATGAAAAACCGGAATATTTCGAAAAAATAATCGAAGCTAATTTTAAGATCATTCATTTTTATGATGGAAATATATACCCACAAAAATTTGGTGGACAAGATCTTTGGATCCTTCAAAAAAAATAGCCTCTGAAAATTTCAGAGGCTATTTTCTATTTTTCAGCCTTTTCAATTTCAGCTTGCTTTTTATTTTTAAAAGTTGGGTCTTTTATCAGTTTTTGCACCTCATCCAATTTAGCAATATAGATACTTCGACCATGAGTGCCTAGTATAATTTCATTTTCGCGGGCTTGTGTTACAATATCATGAACAGGCACCGTATAAGGTAGCCCTTGGTTCCAGGCCATGAAACTATCGCCAGCATCAATACTAACATAAAGGCCCCCATCAGTTCCTACATATATTATTCCATCAAGTAAATGGTCTTCTTTAATGACATTAATAGGTTCATTCGGAAGTGTTTTTCCAATTTGTTTCCAGTTAGTTCCATAATCATCGCTCACATACAAATAAGGAAGAAAATGATCGTTTCTATATCCATTCAAACTAACATACACACGGCTTTCAGAATAGGCGCTAGCAATCACCCTACTCACATATAATCCTTTGGGTAGTTTAGTGCTAATCAATTTCCAATTATTGCCACCATCTTTACTAATTTGAACATTCCCATCATCCGTACCTACATAAATCAACCCGAATTTTAATGGACTTTCGCTAATAGTAGAAAGTGTTCCAAATGGCACATCTCCTTGAGCGGGATTAGTTGTTAGGTCCTCACTTATTGCAGGCAAACTATCTCCCTGATTAAATGATCTATGAAACTTATTGGACCCAAAATAAAGTATGTCTTGATTATGTTTACTTAATAAAATAGGTGATTGCCAATTAAATCTTAACTGGGGTTCTCCCAGATCATTAGAAGGTCTGATAAATTTATCTTCTTTAGAAATTAAATTCTGTCTGGAATAATATCCATATTGAGAACCACTGTAGATAGTTTTATTATCACGTGAATCAATTTGCACTTGCATTCCGTCTCCTCCATTAATCAAATGAAATGGATTTTCACCAGATGCAAACCAATTATAATTCTCTTTTGTAGTACTCGAACCATACCATGTTCCATTATCCTGTAAACCTCCATATACATTATAAGGTTTAGCATTATCTACAGCAATATTATAGAACTGACCAACAGCGGGTGTATTAGCTTTAAACCAATGCGCGCCATCATCATATGAGATATTACAACCTCCATCATTTCCATTAATGA
>CAIJZG010000305.1 GCA_903825065.1 uncultured Bacteroidota bacterium | reverse complement strand
TTTTTATTTTCTCAAAAATTTTATTCTTTTTGTTATCCCCTGTAACATGGATGGGTATATTGTTGTTATTCTTTTTATTTTCAAAACATCCAAAATTCAAAAGGAAATTAGCCAAGCTAATAATTACAATAGGTGTTTTATTTAGTAATCCATATGTATACCGATTTGCGGTAATGCATTGGCAAACAAATCCAGTAGAGCTTTCTAATCAAAAGGTTTACGAAGCTGGAATATTGCTTGGAGGTTTCTCGGGATATGACAGAACAAATCATGGCTTTTTCTCCTATACTTCCGATAGATTTATACAAGCCACTAATTTATACCACGAAGGAATCATTAAAAAAATTATCATGACAGGTGGAGATGGGTTATTATCTCAGGATGTTCCAGCTGAAACCATCTTTGTTTCTCAACAATTAATTAAAAATGGCGTGCCAAAAGATGACATTATTTTAGAACCGAATTCTAGAAATACTTACGAAAATGCCGTTTTCACAAAGCGAATAATAGATTCTTTGCAAATCAAAGGTCCATACGTTTTGATCACTTCTGCAGAACATATGCCTAGGTCTGAAAAAACATTCCGTCATGCAGGCCTTATGGTACAGCCCTACCCATGCAATTACTTTGTATACGATGAGAAATTTGACTTAGAAAATACCATTGCGCCAGATCTCAGATTACTGGTATATTGGAAATTTTTTTTAAAAGAAATAGTGGGTACCATTACTTATGATTTAACTGGGAAAGCATAATTATTTAGCCAATTTCACATCCACTGTATGAAGGTCGTGCAATTTAAAAAGTACTTCTTCTAATCTTGCTTTAGGAATTCCAATTTTTAATAAACAAAACAATTGCTGTTCCTGGCCAATTATGTTGCAACCAAATTGTTTACAGATTGTCATCACTTCATTTAGTCTGGTGTAATCAAATTGCAATTCGTAAATAATCTCAATTGCTTTCTCAACAATAGGAACCAATTGTAATGCCATCACTGTTGACGTTTTATAAGCATTAATTAATCCAGGCACTCCCAATAATGTTCCTCCAAAATAACGAACTACAATAACTGCAGTATTGGTAAGTAATTTACTATCGATCTGTCCCAATATAGGTCTGCCTGCACTTCCACTAGGTTCCCCATCATCCGATACCCTGAAATTGTTACCATCTAATCCTATACGATAGGCAAAACAGTGATGCACTGCTTTGGGATTTTCTTTTTTTAATATTTGTAATTGAGCCTTGAAATCATCTGCAGTTTGAATAGGTAATGCATACGCAATAAACTTACTTCCACGATCTTTAAATTCAGCGAAAGCCGACTTTTCTATAGTTTGATAAACATCCAACATGATTATAAATTAGCGCCAAATGCAATGAAATAAATAGCAACAATCGACAGTATAATTCCTAGCCAATTAATTACCGACAACCGCTCCCTGAATAATACCCAAGCTACTACTGAACTAAATAAAACAATGCCCATATTGTTAACAGGAATACTAGCTGAACTTTGCCAAGGGCTTTGCTTTAAAAAATGAACTAAACACCAGATAGAAAAATAGTTCGGGATACCGATCAATATACCAGCCAATAAATTCTTAATCGCGAATATCTGCTTACCTGTTACATATTGATAAATCAAATATAGAGAACCAATAATAGAAGCTGAAAAAAAACCACTGATCAAATATGCATTACTATTTTCTATTGTTACATAAGTTTGTTGCACATGATTGATTAGTGCATCCAATAATCCACTTCCAAAGAAAAGAGCAATAGGCAATAAATACTTCCAATATTCTTGCACTTTTTTTTCACCAGGATTAGGCCCAATAGGTTGGTAACAGGTAAGTAATACAGCTATCAAAGCCAATATTACTCCAAATAATTTTCCATCCTTTAACTGTTTCATGATACAAGTAAACAGAAAGTACCACAGGAATAATTAATGAAAGTTTATTAGCAACAGAAGCAACAGCTACACTAATTTTCTGTGCAGTCATTCCTACAATATTGAAGATGGAAATAAAAAGAATGCCCATAAACATTGCCCAGTAAAACCATGTTTGATGAATTACTTCCCCATTAATTGGAAAAGCGCTGTTTACAATTGACCCTGTTACTACACAAGTAATATAATTAAACACAATTGCTTGAAAAATCGACACTTTGTATTTCTCGCACACCTTAAAAGAAAGAGTGAGATAACTAGTTAAAACGATACTGCCAATTAAATATATCATTTAGTGTACTATATTTTTTTTAACTCATTACGATAAACGAAAATAGTATCCTTAGACAACTGAAATCTATCCTCTAATATATGCGCCTTTAAAATTGGTGCTGCTAACCCTGTTTCAATATTCAGGCTTTCATTCTGAATAATTCTAGCTTCGTCCCAAATACCCGAGTCAATAAAGGACTGCAATAATTTGGCTCCACCTTCTACTATAATACTTTGTATGGGGTATGCATAACAGTATCTCAATATTTGCTCAATGATATTTTTGCAAAAATCTAATCGTACATAAATAAGCTGTTCATCAGTTTCATTTTTCAAATCATTAAATACAATCGTAATTACTTCTTTTTGCAAGAGATGGTAATCGGTTGGAACATTTAAATGCTGATCAATAACTATACGAATAGGATTTTTTCCAGACCACAATCGATTTGTAAGGGTTGGATTATCTTTCAATGCTGTATTAGTACCTACCATTATGGCTGTTTCTTCACTACGCCAACGGTGTACCAAGCGATTCGACAATTCATTACTAATCAGTAATCGTTCTTTGGTATCAGAAGCGATAAAATGATTTGCTGTTTCAGCCCATTTCAATATGATATAAGGCCTTTTAAATTGATGAAAAACAAAGAATCGTTTATTCAATTCTTTTGCTTCTTCTTCTAAAATTCCAAAAACAATTTCAATTCCAGCCTCTTTTAATTTTTCAATTCCCTTTCCATTAACTGCTATAAATGGATCACTACAAGCAATAACCACTTTGGGAATATGATGATCGATGATCAATTGCGAACAAGGGGGCGTTTTACCAAAATGGGCACAGGGTTCTAATGAAACATAAAGCGTTGATTCCTGAATGAGGTGGCGATCTGCCTCTGAAACTGATTTAATACAATTTACTTCAGCATGAGCTTCTCTATACTTTTCGTGATATCCTTCTCCGATTATACGATTGTTATATACCAGAACTGCCCCAACCATAGGATTAGGTGCTACTGAGCCAGCCCCCTCAAGAGCCAGTTCAAAACAACGCTGCATATAAATTTTTGTAATATTAATCATCAGGAATTATCAAAAATAGCCAAATGGTAGTAACATTGCAGCATGACCTTAGAATTAGCCAATTTGCAACTAAAATATCAGCTGGAGATTCTTTATGATAAAAGAGAAGCTTCCCTAATAGCAAATATGGTTATTGAAAATATTACCGGAGTCCAAAGAATTGACCGTATCGTACAAAAAGATAAAAAACTAAGTCACGAACAAAGGCAATTACTTGACTTAAAAACAAATCGATTATTAAATAACGAACCTATACAATATGTCTTAGGAGAGGCATGGTTTGCTAGTAAATCGTTTCAAGTAAATTCTTCTGTTTTAATTCCTCGTCCAGAAACAGAAGAACTAGTAGATTGGATTATCAAAGACAATTCAGTACATCAATTTAAAGAGATATTAGATATTGGAACCGGGAGTGGTTGCATTCCCATTACTTTAAAATTAGCATTACCCGATGCTTCTATAACGTCAATAGATATTAGCAGTGAAGCCCTCACAATGGCCCAGAACAATGCAATTGATCATGGTGTGGATATCAATTTAAAGCAAATCGACTTTCTGGAAGAATCGAATTGGCAAGATTTACCTTTATTTGATTGTATAGTTAGCAATCCTCCTTATATCAAAGATTCGGAAAGGAGTAAAATGAGCAAGCACATCATTAAATTCGAACCAAGTATTGCCCTATTTGTAAGTGATGATGACCCGCTAATTTTTTATAGAAAAATTGCCCTATTAGGAAATACCCATTTACAAAAAAACGGAACCATCTATCTTGAAATAAATCAAATTTTAGGTGCTGAAGTAATTACTCTTTTTCAGGAGTTTGGATACCAAGCCGAATTAAGAAAAGATTTGATGGGAAATGATAGAATGATTAAAGCAGAAAAGATTGCCAGTTAATTAGTGCCCGTATTATTGACTGCCATTACAGGTGTTGCACCCAGCTTTTTTATAATCTGCATGACCTTAATAGATGTACCTAAATGAGACGTACTATCTCCATTGATCACTACCGAAGGTTTTTCAGTTTCTTTTGCTAAAAACAATTTCAATTCGGGCTCTAATTCGCTCATCGTCATTTTTTTTGATCCCAAATAAATTTGTTGGTCTTTATCAATGGTAATGACAACAGTTTGTTTCGCCTTTGTATCACTTTTAGCTTTAGGATTTGAAACCTTAATCACATTCGGATTAGCCAATGTAGAAACTATCAGAAAAAACAATAACAGGATGAACAATATATCGTTCAATGCACCTGTATGTACTTCCGGATGATTTCTTAATTTTTTGCGAATGTTCATTATGATTGAAATTAGAACAGATTATCGAGTTGGTTCCTGTAAAATGTCCATAAATTCGGCACTTGCCATTTCCATTTTATTAACAGTCTTATCGATTTGAGTGCTCAGAAAATTATGTGCTATATAAGCGATCAACCCAATAATAAGCCCCGTTCCAGAGGTAATCATTTTTGTATAAATACCCCCAGCAATAGTATTCAAGGTATATTCCCCTGTGGATGCTATACCATAAAATAATTGCACCATCCCAATAATAGTTCCTAAGAATCCAAACATAGGAGCTATCCCCGCAATTAATGATAGTATCGATAAGTTTTTCTCCATCTGATACATTTCAAGTTTGCCCACATTTTCCATACTCTTCTCAATAGCATCAATTGGTTTTCCAATTCTTTGAATCCCCTTATCAATCATTCTGGCAACAGGATTATTAGTATTCTTAGTTAAATTTCTCGCCGCACTAACGTTACCAGTAATAATATTATCACGAATGATCCGCATAAAATTATCATCAATTCTAGAAGCTTTTCGAATTGCAATTAATCTTTCTGTGAATACAAAGATGGCAGCAGCTAACAAGAAATAAAGAGGGTACATAATAAACCCGCCCTTTTCCAATAAATTCCACATCGATATTTTTTCGGGTATCGGAATAGTGGCTGCCGCTTTTTGAAGTGTATCTATTTGAAGGAGATCAAACATCTCTTAAGTATTTAAAGTGAACTTAAAATTAATGGTTCTACAAAAGAACAGCTCTGCTGTGAATAAAAACACAAAAGCTTTCTTTTTTAGGAAAGCTTTTGCACATCAAGTTGAAAAACCTTGAATTCAATAACTAGCTAGTCTTTTTATCGGTATTCATTTTAACCATCCCCATAATCTGATGCATAGTATTTTGCATGCCCTCAGGACTTCCATCAAGAAATAACATATTCCCCTTTCCTAATTCTGCAAAATTTTTGATGGCTTCTGTCCACATGCTAAATAATATGACATTAGTATCCAGATTTGCTTGCTTCATTTGTTCTGCAGCCTGACTCATACCCTTGGCAACTTCTTCCCGGAATAGTGCAACACCCTGACCACGTAAACGAGCCGCTTCTCTTTCTGCTTGCGCTGCGATTTTAATAGCATTCCCTTCGGCTTCTGCAGCTTTTGTTTTTGTTATTAATAAGGCTTGTCCTTCATTTTCAGCAGCTGCTTTCAGATTATTACTCGCAACTACCCTACTCATGCTCTCCATAACGGCTTGATCAAAAGTTATATCGTTGATTTGTAAATCTTGCAAATGATAACCCCAACCTTCTAAGGATTGGTCTATTTGTTCTTTTACAAACTCTACAATCTCTTTTCGTTGCAATAATATTTCAGCCTGCTTTTTGGTGGCAACAAATCCCCGAATACTTCCTTCAACGGTTCGTATCAAAGCTTGCATCAAATCTTTATCACTGAAAAATTTAAAAGCCACATTTTTGATCGACTCTTCATCCTGATTGATCACTGAATAAAGTAGCATGCTTTTAAAATAAACATTTGCTTGGTCTAAAGTAACCGCTTGAAACTCCAACTCTACTGAGCGGTTCTGAATGCTAACTGTTTTAAAAACCTGCTCAAAAATGGGGAATTTAAAATTCAGACCAGGACGAAGTACACGCCGATACTTTCCAAACAAGGTAATTACGGCTATAGTCCCTTGGTTTACGGTTACTAATCCACTAAAAACAATGACCGCCAAAACTATAACCCACCAAAAATCAAGTAGGAAATTCATACAATCTATTTTAATGTAAGTTAAGTAATAAATGAGTCGTTAAATGATGAATAATATTACACTAGCTATGCATTTCCCATACTTGTACGAGTTCTATTAAAACTTTAACAGCTTGTTCCATATCGCCAACACCAATCCATTCGTGCTTACTATGTATTGCTTGCATACCAGTAAAAATATTGGCACAGGGCAATCCCATAAAACTTAGCCTACTTCCATCAGTACCGCCTCTAATTGGTGTATTATGCATGGCAATTCCGAGTCTCGCATAAGCTTCTTGTGCATACTCACTGACTGCTGGGTGATTATCCAATACTTCTTTCATATTGCGGTATTGTTCTCTCACTTCAAATTGCATGAAAGCTTTTGGATGCTTTAGCAGTACTGATTCAGCAATACTTTTTAATTTTTGTTCATAGTCAGCTAATTGATTGGTATCGAAATCACGAATGATAAATTCAATAACTGCTTTTTCTGACCCACCTTCAAATGAAACAGGATGTACAAAACCCTCTTTCCCTTCAGTAGTTTCCGGACTCCAGGTATCTTTAGGTAAAGCTGCTAAAATCTCTCCTCCAATTTTTAAAGCATTCACTAATTTATTTTTACCATCGCCTGGATGTGCTATTACTCCGTTAATAGTTATGATCACTGCATCCGCACTAAAAGATTCATCTTCAAAATCGCCTAAATCCCCTCCATCAAGTGTATAACCAAAATCTGCACTCAACTTTTTCATATCCAACTTCTCTGTACCTCTTCCAACTTCTTCATCGGGAGTAAATAAGATACGAATATCTCCATGTGGTATTTCGCGATGTTTCATTAAACACCTGGCCATATCCATGATAATAGCAATCCCAGCTTTATCATCTCCACCTAATAAGGTTTTTCCACTAGCTGTTATGATAGTTTTATTTAAATGTTTCAACAAGTAAGGATATTTCGAACTGCTTATTATTTGTGCTGTATCATCCGGCAAAATAATATCCGTACCGTTATAATACTGATGCACCAATGGTTTCACATCTGTACCACTACAATCGGGGGCTGTATCAACATGTGAACAAAAACAAATTGCAGGCACTTGTTTAGTAGTATTCGAGGGTATAGTAGCATATACATAACCATATTCATCTGCATGCGCATCTTGCAACCCAAACTCTTTTAATTCAGAAGCCAATAAATTAGAAAGTGTTTTTTGTTTTTCGGTACTTGGATTCGTATGACTATTGGGATTGCTCTGCGTATCAATTTGAACATAGCGCAGAAATCTTTCCATTACAGTATAATTATATTCAAATGGCATGGTGATAATTTATTGCAAGATAGTGTTTGAGATATGGGGTACAAAAAAAGGCAAACATCAAGAATCGAAATTCAAAAAAAAAGCCTCCGATTTCTCAGAGGCTTCAACATTATCAGATTCGATTAAGGCATAATAATCAAACTTTTTGCATCGATAGCCACTAATTCCAAATCAAAGATCAGATCTTGCCCAGCCAATGGATGGTTAGCATCTAAGATCACTACTTCATCACGAACATCAACAATGACAACTGGAAAATTTTGTCCAGAACCATTGCTCATATTTAATTGCATTCCAACTTCAGGAATCATGTCTTCAGGGAAACGATCTTTAGGAAATTCCATGATCATATCTTCCTGCTTAGGGCCATATGCTTCCAAATTGGGGATATTGATTGTTTTCTTCTCACCAACAACCATTCCGGTCACACCGTCATCAAAACCCGGAATCACCATTCCACTACCCACTTCAAATTCTAATGGTTCGCGACCTTCAGAAGAATCAAATGTAGAACCATCAGTAAGTTTACCATGATAATGCACTTTTACAGTATCACCTTTTTTAACTTGTTGCATGTTTAATTTTTGTAATTGAAAAATGTGGAGCTCAGTTTACTGGAGGGAATTCCGATTTCCGGGGCAAAAGTACAATCCTAAAACAAATGTTCGGAAGTATTTTTGGTTAACTTTCATCTCTAAAGTCAGTTTTAATGAAAAAATCAATCATCTGCTTTATTTGTCAACTTGTAGTTTTAACGGCAATTTCACAAAACAGTCCTTCAAATTTCAAGCAACAAATCAAACCAGGGGCATATCAAACTGATAAATATTTGCCTCTTTTGAAAAATAAGCGAGTGGGCATATTTGCTAATCACACCGCAACTGTTGGTAGTATTCATTTAGTTGATACTTTACAGAAACTTGGTGTTAATATAGTAATTGCATTCGCACCGGAACATGGCTTTAGGGGTAAGGCAGATGCAGGAGAAGATATTAAAAATGATAAGGATGCCACCACAGGTATTACAGTTATTTCATTGTACGGAAAAAAAAGCCATCCATCAACAGAAGATTTAAAAGACGTTGATGTATTGATATTTGATATCCAGGATGTGGGCGCACGTTATTACACTTATATTTCATCATTGCAAGAATTTATGGAAGTTGCTTTGGAAAACAACAAACCATTGATTATTCTCGATCGTCCAAATCCTAATGGTTTTTTTGTGGATGGTCCTGTTCTGGATACTGCTTACAAAAGTTTCGTAGGTATGCAACCTGTACCAATCGTTTATGGTATGACCATTGGTGAATATGCCACAATGATTGCAGGAGAAAATTGGCTTTCATCAAATGCAAATGAAATATATAAAAAATTAAATTCTAAAGAGAGGAGATTACATCTGATGGTAGTTCCTTGTGAAAATTATTCCCATTTATCAAAATATGTTTTGCCAATAAAACCCTCTCCCAATTTACCAGATATGAGTTCAATTTACTGGTATGGCAGCACCTGTTTTTTTGAAGGAACAAATTTAAGCGAAGGTCGTGGCACTGAACATCCTTTTGCAATTTTTGGTTCTCCTTTACTTCCTAATACACTATATTCTTTTACCCCAACCAGTAGAGAAGGTGCGAAAGATCCAAAGCTAAAAGATCAAATTTGTTTTGGATGGAACCTAACTGGCAAAAATGAAACAATTTTAAAACAGATTGATCATAAAGTTCAGATTCAATGGATCATTAAAGCCTATCAACAATATCCAAATAAAGAAGACTTTTTTCTTAAACCTTCCACTATTAAACCTACTGCCTATTATTTCAACAAATTAGCTGGCAACAATGAATTGATGGAGCAAATTAAAGCCGGTGTATCGGAGGCTGAGATCCGAAAAAGCTGGGAGCCAAAACTGAAAGTATTTAAAGCCATCAGAAAGAAATATTTACTCTATCCCGATTTTGAGTAGCTAAGTTTATCTTTACAAAATGAATGCTGGTAAAGAAAAAAAAGGAATGCAAGATTTACGTATCATTTTTATGGGCACACCAGATTTTGCGGTAAGCTCATTAGCAGCATTAGTAGAAGCTGGATGCCAGATTGTGGGTGTTATTACAGCACCTGACAAACCAGCCGGAAGAGGCATGAAAATGACAGAAAGTGCCGTAAAAAAATATGCTCTTGAAAAAGGCTTACACATCCTTCAACCAGAAAAATTAAAAAATCCCCAATTCATACATTCATTAAAAGTTTTGAATGCCGACCTACAAATAGTTGTAGCATTTCGAATGCTTCCTGAAATTGTTTGGGATATGCCATCTTTGGGTACCATTAATTTGCATGGATCTTTATTACCACAGTACCGTGGAGCAGCGCCAATACATTGGGCAGTCATCAATGGCGAAAAAGAAACAGGAGTTACTACTTTTAAATTACAACACGCTATAGATACTGGAGATATTTTTTTGCAAAAAAGTTTTTCAATTGGACCTGATGAAACTACAGGTGAGGTACATGATAGAATGAAAGAAATTGGAGCAAAGCTTCTAGTAGAAACAATTAAAGGGATTGCTGAAAATTCATTGCAAGAAAAGCAGCAAGCTACCATTTTAAGAGAATCAGCATTGAAACACGCACCAAAACTGTTTACAGAAAATTGTCAGATTAATTGGAACCAATCAATTGATACCATTCATAATTTCATTCGAGGCCTTTCTCCTTTTCCAGGTGCATTATCAAAACTTGATGATAAGATTTTAAAAATCTATCGTAGCAAAAAAGAATACTGTACTAATCAAGAACTTCCAGGAACTGTAATTAGTGATGGAAAGACTTATTTAAAAATTGCCGGATCAGATGGATTCATTCATTTATTAGACCTTCAATTAGAAGGCAAGAAAAGAATGCTTACCGAAGATTTTCTTAGAGGATATCGTTTGGCAAATGCCCAACCTTGAACTTAGTTTCCCAATAATTTTTTTAATTCAGCGGCTTCCACTACACCTTGCTTACGCCAAACTTCTTTCCCATTTTTATAAATAATAAAAACCGGCAAAGCACTTACCTGATTGGCTTTCATTACATCAATATCATTACCTCCATCAACCTTCACAAAGGAAAAATGTAAACTTTTATCAGCTTGTATGTCTTTCAAAATAGGCTCCATTTTTTTGCAAGGAGGACACCATTCAGCACCGAAATCAACTAGCACAGTAGTAGACTGTTTTGTGGAAGCTGTAAAAGCCTCCATAGTTAATTGTGCAATAGTATTGGCAGATTCAACTGCCTTCCCTTCAAGCTTCCAAGCATTTAATCCACCTTTTAAATTCTGAACAGTTTTGAACCCGACACTGGTCAAATATTGAGCAGCATTGCCACTTCTTACGCCAGAAGCGCAGTATACTAAAAGTGGTTTTGACTTATCTAGGTATTTAATTCTATCAACAAACTGTTCTTGATTATTCCAGTCGGCTTGCAAGGAATTTTTCAAATGTCCTGATTGATATTCACCAGCAGTTCTTACATCAAGAAGTTGATATGATCCACTATTCATCGCACTCTCAAATGATTTGCTATCCATTGCTGCATTTTGTGCATCAGAACTGCAGGAATAAAAACTGGCAACAACAAATAATAATACAACTATTTTTTTCATTTCAATGGTTTAAAAGTTAATATTCTACATAAGTGATGGAAACAATAAAACGTTGATCTTCCATTCCCAAAGCCGCAGCTGCTGCGTTGTTCATTCGGATAACCAATCCAGCTGCACCTTTCGTTTCGGGCAAGGGACCTAATACTTTAGCGCAGATACTTTTCTTATTTACGCTCGTAATCCGAACAATGGTTCCAGGAATAATTTCATTGATCAACACATAAAATTTTCGATCATTCCATCCACTGATAGTTTTAAAAATTGAAGCGTCTCCAGTAATTGCCTGATATGCACGATCCTTGATGCGCGCATAATAAATATGTGCAAAAAATCCTTCATCGTTTGATCGTGGGCGATAACTAAAATCGCCTTCTGTTTGAACTAAAGTAGGAGCTACTAATGCTGGTTTCCTATTTATAAAACCAATATTATTGACTGTTTCATGATTATTAACAGCAGCTCCCTTTGGGGCGGTTGAATTAGCAGTGATTACAGGCAAAACTGCTGGGGGCTGTGGCACCGGAACTTGCCTTGGTTTTAACTCGCCTTTCAATTCCTTTGCTCCAAACTTTGCTGCATCAAGTACATTTGGATTAGGTAAAGTGTCGTATGCAATTGCCTGATATGCAGCTGTAGAAAATTGTGATTTTTTATTACTAATAAATCCAATAGTCAATGCCTTATTTTCAACCACATTATCATCTGTGAGATTATTCCAAACTTTGAGAGAATCAATATTTATTTTGTGATATCTAATCGCAAGATTTTCGAGTGTTTCACCTTTTTTGAAAATATGATATACGGGTTGAAATTTTCCGGAAATATTTCTTTGAAAAAAATTATCCCTGATAAGCGGGATTCTTATTTCTTCCCCTTTTCTTAATTCTAAATTGATTCTTAAACTATTGAATTTGGCAAGAACACTAAGCGGAATATTATATTGGTCAGAGACACTACTTAAAGACTGTGGCCCTGTCATTATTTTAGTTACAAAAAGGTTGGTTCCAATACCCGACACGACCAAACGGTCCTGAGCTGTAGCAGCTAGGGTAAAGAAACAGATGATGAACCAACCAAAACTCTTCATACTTGCAAATACTTAAATATAAACGTAAAATTACTCTTTTAGTATACGCCATTCAGCCGGATAGTAATTATTGATACGATTTGTCAAAAGTTTAGCCCAGCCAATTGGCAAGCCACCAAAAAGCATTAAATTCCACCCTTTTTGCCCTTCTGCAGAGAATTCTTTTCTTTTCAGATAGGATAACGCATTGTTTAGGTCTAATTCTACGGTTGGGAACCCTCCTTTAAACCATCCGCTTAAAGCCAATTCATGAGAAGGAATAATATCTTTCCCTTTCATATTTGCAATTTCTATTCCCGCTTTTTTAATATATAAATGGCTTGCCAAAATACTAAGATCTGACATCCATACAGTTTCAATAGCTCTGATGGCATCATTTTGATCGAAATAAGATAGGTTTTCTGGCAAATTTATAGCAGATTGCAGTTGTTGCATTTGAAGTTTAGAAGTCAAATGCAGCCCTTTCATTTTAGATTTAACTACAAATTCACTCTTGGTCTTTCTAAAACAAGCAATAAAGAATCCTTCTCCTTTCACCTGATCTGGATAAAATCGATACCCTAATGCATGCTTAGTTGGAGAGGCAGTTTCAACAATTCCCCAGCTCTTATCAATTTGTATGGACAGGGATTCCATTTCCATTTCATCCAATAACCAGTCACAAATAGCTTCATCTTCTTCCTGAGAATAGGAACAAGTAGAATAAATAAGTAACCCATTTTCGGCCAGGCAAGGAAGTGCATCCGCCAAAATTCTTTGCTGCCTCTGACTACACAAACTAACATTTGACTCACTCCATTCATCCACAGCAGCAGGATCTTTTCTAAATAGTCCACTACCACTACAAGGTGCATCAATCATCAACACATCAAAATAACCTGGTAGCGATTGAAAATGTGAAGGGTCGTTATTGGTCACTAACAAATGCCCATCCCCCCATTTGGAACAATTTTCAACTAAAATATTTGCGCGGTTTTTGATTACTTCATTGGCAACCACTAATCCCTCATTAAAATAAGATGAGAGTAAAGTGGATTTGCCACCTGGTGCTGCACATAAATCCAACACTTTTTTTCCCTGTTTTTCTGGCACTAATTGTTGAATGGCTTGCCACAAAAACATACTACTCGCCTCCTGTACATAATAAGCTCCTGCATGCAAAAAAGGATCGAAAGTAAAAAATGGACGTTCTTTTAAATACTTGCCATCATCACACCAAGCTACATTTTCGGCTAGAGGTAAATGTGAAAGATTAAAGGTTTTTGAGGGATTCAATCGTATAGAAACAATTTGATCCCCAGATTCATGAACGGCTTCGAAAGCTTCCATTTGAAACCCGGTTGCTGTTTGTAAAGATTGAATCAATGCCGCAGGAACTACCAAAAGATATTTTTTTTCAAATATACATAATCCAAAATCAGGGCTAATTGTGAATTGTGGGGTTATTAGAAGTTAATCTGAAAATGTTGTTTTACGATATTTTCTTTACGAAAAAATACGATCCCAATAAAAAACAAGTCAATTGTAACAGTTACCAGGGGATGATTTTGAATTTCTTTCCAAGCTAATTCCATTTCTTCGCTCCAATGAATATCATCAAATATTAAAATTGAATTTTCATCAGTCTTTTTAATTAACATTTCAAAATAACTCAAGGTTGGTTTTAATCGATGATTACCATCGATAAAAATAAAATCCAGTTTGTTTTGTGTGGCTAAAAACACAGGCAATTTGTCATCAAAGTTACCTGTAATAACTTGAATATTTTTAAGTTGTAACTTTTCAAAATTAGATTTCGCAATTGCCGCAATTTCTGTTGACCCTTCCATTGTGTGCACCATTGCATCTGCTTTTGCAGAAGCCAAGTAGGAACTAGTGATACCCAATGAAGTTCCTAATTCAAGAATATTTTGGGAATGATAATGGTTAATCATTCTAAAAAGCAATTGACTATATTTTTGGGGTTTCAGCGAAGAATGAGCAATTTCTGATACCGTTCTTTGATTTGTTTTTCTTAATCGAGAGCCTGCGCCGAAATCCTCAATATGCAATACCCGTTTATCTTTCCACATATTTTTTCTACATGATTCAATTGCCTCATAGGAATAAAAAGTTTTATTTTCCATCAGAACATGGCGAATAAAATCATATACAAATGGCGAATGTATCCCATGCCCTTTAGCATTTGATGCATGAATCTTGTAACTGACAAACTTTGATAATAGTTTTAAGGGAGAATACATATTATAGGTTAAAGTTTGTAGCCGATTTTTTTAGGAGCCAAAGCAACGCATATATAGCCGTGAGTAAACTGAGATAAAAAAGAATGGCGTTAACAAAAAAAATCCCCCCGCCCAAGAAGATCAACCCTTTTTGCATTTGTGCATATGATAATACGAACCAAAGAATCAAACCCACGAAGTACCCATTTCTAATTTTTTTATTTACAAACAGAAAGGGCAGTATAATGATCAGTAACATCTCAACCATAGAAGTCCCAAAATATTCCCTTTCGGTATGATTCATTTTGAAAAGTCTGGTTAGTTGATATAATCCAATTAACTGCCGTATTAAAAAAAACGAATACACGATTAGTGATACCTGAATAGTTGCCCTTAAATTAATAACCACTTCTTTATAAATAAACGGAAGAATTTGTGCGGCAATTAGCAACACTGGAAAAAGTAAAATATAGGACCCGAAAATAAATTCAAACATATTTTAAGACGCTTTTGGGTTTTTCCAAACCTGAAAATCAAATGGATAAACGTGTTTGGCATCTGCCTGAATAGATTCTTCTGAAATCAATTTCCATTCATCTCCTAATAAAGGAAAATAACTATCCCCTTCAATAACGGCATCTACTCGTGTTAAATAAATGGTATTTGCTATTGGCAAAGTCTGTTCATAAATTTCGGCACCTCCAATCACAAACACTTCTTTATAATCTTGTAATCCAGCAAGTTCAATTGCAGCTTCTAAACTATTTACAGCTGAAACATTTAATGCCTTCCAATCTTTTTGTCTTGTAACAACAATATTTAATCTTCCTGATAATGCTTTCCCGGAAAGTGATTCAAAAGTTTTTCTTCCCATGATCACAGGCATTGCCCAGGTAGTATTTTTAAAAAAGCGCATATCTTTTGGCAAATGCCATAATAATTGGTTGTTTTTACCAATGGCATTGTTTTTAGAAGCAGCTACAACAAGGTTAATATTCATCCTGAAACAATTAAATTTTAATAAGAAATTAAACCGCTACAGGCGCTTTAATGGGAGGATGGTGTTGATAATTTTCAAGTGAAAAATCCTCAAATTGAAAACTAAAAATATCTTTTACTGCTGGATTTATTTTCATGGTAGGCAATGCAAACGGTTCTCTACTCAATTGTAAAGTTGCCTGTTCTATATGATTGTTGTACAAATGAACATCTCCAAAACTGTGCACAAAATCGCCATAGGCTAAATCACAAACTTGTGCAATCATCATAGTTAACAAGGCATAAGAAGCAATATTGAATGGAACTCCAAGAAAAACATCCGCGCTCCGTTGGTATAATTGACAGCTTAATTTACCATCAGCTACATAAAATTGAAAAAGGCTATGACAAGGCATCAATGCCATTTTGGGCAATTCCGCTACATTCCAAGCGCTAACTATCATCCTTCTACTATCTGGTGTATTCTTTATTTGACGAATCAAATCTGTAATCTGGTCCACAACAACCCCATCTGCTCCCTGCCATGCCCTCCATTGTTTACCATAGACAGGGCCCAGATCTCCATTTTCATCGGCCCACTCATCCCAAATGCTTACTTTATGATCATTCAGATATTTCACATTCGTATCCCCATTCAAAAACCATAGTAATTCATAAACAATACTTTTCAAATGAAGTTTCTTGGTTGTTACCATAGGAAACCCTTTTTGTAAATCAAACCGCATTTGATAACCAAAACAGCTTTTGGTTCCGGTGCCCGTTCGGTCGGTTTTAACTGCCCCATTGTCTAAAATATATTGAAGAAGCTGATGGTATTGTTGCATGGCTGCAAGTTAGTATATCTGCTGATAAGCAAACATAGTGTATGCTAATTGGGGATTCTCTGTTAATTAATGCTATCTAGTTCAAGAATATCCTTATCCAAAATAGAAATTTTTCTAATAGGAAAACACTAACTTTACCTTGCTACCAAAGCCAATATCCCCATTGAAAACAATAAAAAAAATGGCAAAACCCGCCTAATTTTTTAAAAGCCATATATTTAATTATGAAAGTTTTAATTGCAGATGACCATACCATTGTAAGAGAAGGTTTAAAAAGGATTTTGCTAGAGGCTTTTCCTTTTTGTGAAATCACAGATGTCTGCGATGGTGCTGATTTACTAAAAAAGGCACTTCACGAAAAGTGGGATATCATTATTTCTGATATAACTATGCCTGGTCAATCTGGTATAGAAATATTGAAACAAATTAAAGAATATGCCCCTGCCATCCCAGTATTAATGCTAAGTATGCATGCTCCTGAACAATATGCTGTTAGGGCGATTAAAGCAGGTGCTTCTGGTTATTTAACCAAAGAGAGTGCTCCTTTTGAATTAGTAAATGCAGTAGAGAAAATTTTAGGTGGCAGAAAATACATTACTGCTCAGGTAGCCGAAGTATTAGCAGAATCTATTGAACAAAATATTGATAAAGCACCACACGAAATATTATCAGATAGAGAATTTGAAGTTTTGAAGCTGATTGCACAGGGTCAAAGTATATCAAAAATTGGAGAAATACTTAGTCTTAGTGTTAATACCATCAGCACTTATCGTACCCGGATCATGGAAAAACTGAATATTCACAATAATGCTGATTTAGTAAAATATAGTATGAAACATAACTTAATTTAATTATTAAGGCACTGTTTATTTCAGCCAATAAAAAGTCCCAAACCAGCAATAGTTTTTGGGACTTTTTTTATTGGCAACTCCGTAGTAATTACACTACGCAATAATCAATGAATCTTAGGCATTAATTGAGTCTTCTACTACCATTCTTCCATTTATCATGTATGACCTTGCTCTTGTAAAACAAGGTTTATGAAATACCCCTACAACCTAGATAGTACCTTATCTGTATTAATTCAATCGAATATTCATTTTATTATCAGTACCGACATATTAGGGAATATCAATTATTTCAATGATAAATCGGCTAGACAATTAAAACTTGATTCGCTAAACCCTGAGAACAACTCGAAATTTCCGAATTTGCTATGCGAGTTAGATCGAATAAATTATCGTAAAGCGCTTCTTAAATGCCTTGAAGAAAATACGAAACCCCAAAACGTGCACATCAATAGTATTGCTGATGTGAAATTTCAATTTGGCATCCAGTTTATTATTTCTATGATTGAAGATGAAAGCCAGGGACCAATTGGCTTTCTATTAATCGGACAAGAACTGAATAAACCAGTTGATCATCCTGTTGATTTAAATAAAAAAGATGCGCTTCCATATGAAGACCTGAAAATTCTTTTGAGTAACAAACAAATAATGGTTTGGATGTTGGATCGAAATCAACTATGCAAGTATGCGAATGAAACCATTTATACAAGGTTTAAATCTTCACATT
>CAIJZG010000304.1 GCA_903825065.1 uncultured Bacteroidota bacterium | reverse complement strand
GCTGTAAAACAAAGGCAATTGATCCCCAATGTAAAATAGCACATCAACAACTGGTTCTCCTTTTTGAAGGATATATTGTACTCTTGATTGATACTTTAGCCAATCCTGATTAAATTCCCAGACTGGATTGTTGCGGTTATAGTGTCCGCCAAATTTACCTAAAGTCATTCCTGGTTTTAAATCAAAAGGCTGATGCACATAACTATGCAATATAATTTGATTAACACCAGAACAAAAGGCAGCATCACCATATGGTTTTAAATCGCCTGGGGTTTCAGAATAATGTGCATTCCCAGTGTAGGCTTCTGAGCCAATGATCTTTTTGTTGAATGCAAGTGCAGAAGAAGTAGGCATAGAAAATGCTGGCCTGTTTGAAGGTTGATATTCAAGCAAATTATTTGAATTGGCACCCGCCCAAAATTCGGTCATAGGCAAATCAATATATTCGTTACTTTTTAATGCATCCATCGGAGGATAGGCACCCCAGCCACCGTAAATTGTTTCACCATGATATTCCATTTTATTACGGTGACTCAATTCAGAAAAATGTTTGTAAAAATTTTGATCGATCAGATCGCCTATTGTTTTTCGAAAATCAAAAAGAAATGCTTCCGAAAGTTCCGTGCTTCCTACCGTTTCGCCACATAAAACAGGAATCCAGGGAAGAATATTATAGCCACGACGATCTTTAAACGCATTTGCAAAATCTTTAGACCATGTTTGAAATTGGGCTTCCCAGCTATCCATCAAGAAAAACTTTAGTGTATTGCCCCTATACTTTCCTGCAGCTTCCAGCAGTTTTTTCGCATAGCTATTGATATGTACATTCAGTGCTGCCGTATCCATTTTATCTACTTCCAATCCCAAACCTTCAGGTGATGCCGGATCAACTTTAACTCCCGTTGAAGTATAACCAAAACGGATGATCTGCCAACGGCCTTTAGGTGCAGTCCATTTAAGTTTTCCATCAACTGTCAAATATTTTGATAAATCAATGACTGATTTTTCTAAAATAGGACTAAACCTATTTTTTGTGTTTGCATCCAATGCATTTTCATTCAAGTCATACACAGAGGAAGTTTTTTCAAAAAAGGAAGTTACAGGTGGACGAAATAGTGGTTGTTCATTTTCTTTCAACAATTCAAGTTCTGCAATTGGAAGCAAATCAAAATAAACAAAACTTGTTTTTATCAATTCGAGTCGAAAATATGTTGCAGTGGTTGTTGGAAAGGTTGCAGTAATACCTTTGTTTACACCTGCGAATTCCAGATCTGCAACTTTTTTAAAAGTTTGACCATCGTAGGAGGTGGAAAGAGCAAATACAAGTTTGATTCTTCCATTATCCACCAGCGCAAGGTCCCAGCAAAATGGTATATGCGGGTAAAGAACTAATTTATTAGAAGTAAAATCTTTACTAAATTGCAAATTAACTACCTGATTTTTTTTGAAATCAATTTCGCTTTTTGGATTGCCGTCAAAAAGCACTTGCCCAGTAAATACTTTATTGACAATTATTTCAGGATTTGCTTCTTTAAATGAATTACTGTTTTCCTTCATCGGGAAAGCAATTACTGCTTCGTCGCGATAAAAGTTTTCTAATTTTACAGGCTCGGGAAGTTTAATGTTCAATTCTTTTCCACCGTTGACAGAAGTTTTTGTCCATACATATTGCTTCATGGATAATTCAGGTGTTATCCATGAACCCCCAACTGTTGCAAAACCATCAATAGTTTGAATACCGATGGTGATTCCTAATCTGTTGGCTTCTTTCAATGCCCATTGAAACATGTTGATCCATTCTGGCGAATTGAATTTAATCTTCGGAACATTTACTTTTTTAGAGTAGATCTCACCAATATTAAAAATCGAAGCCTGAACAATACCATGTGCTTTCATTGCTTCTAAATCTTTAGTAATGCCTTCTTTGGTAATATTGCCACCCACCCAATGCCACCAGGTGTGCACTTTTGATGAGTTTGGAGGCGATTTAAATTGTGTTTGATCTAGTGTAGTTTGTGCATTGGCGTTGAAAGTAAAATGCACTAGAAAAAAAAAGATTAAAATTGACTGATTCATTTATAATTTGTTTAGTGATCAGTTTGCAGATACCACAAATAAAGCTGTAACAGCATTTAACTTAAGTGAGAACCTAGTATAATGATGTCCGTACTTATTTATATTTTCTACTTGTTTGATGATTGTATTTGTTCCACTTGTAGGATCCCATAATTCGGGACGAATGATCCCCTTCACCTCTACCATTGTTTCAATGTTATCGTCTGACGAGTTTGCGAAAAAGTAAATATCACGATTGTCTTTTCTCTTATGTGTATAAGACAACATTCCACCAGCACTTGATGGACTTGGGTTTCCTTCAAAAACCACATCTGGAGAAAGATCTAATTGATTGATTGTTTCTGCTAATATTTTTCCATTCGGGTTTCGAATAAACACAGCGCGTCCATTCAGATTATTTTTTTTGATTGCAGTTACTCCTTCTGGCATTGGGTGTGTTGCATCTACTCCAAACATATCTTTTATAATTTTCTGTACTTGCAGATTATTTGAGATTGTAGTTTTTTCTGTTCCCGAAAGTTCAGAAGCTATTGAAGGTAAAAGTGATGTTGCTAATATTGATCCACCCTGATCGAAATAGGCTTTTATTTTTTGTAAGGCTTTCAGGGAAATTACTTTCTGTCCGGGCAAAATAAGCACTCGATAATTCTGACTGTTCACTTTGTTTTCGAGTGAAAGTAATTGTCCTTTGATCTTCATCTTTTCACTTAATAAAAAATCAGGATGAAGGAAAGTGAAATCGCGATGAACACTGCCCAATAACATTTCACCGATAGCAAGATAATCGTTATCGTAAGGAACAAAAGTACCCCAGCGCATTTCTTTGGTATACTCAGGCGCATCAAAATGATAAAATGCTTCCAGATCTGCAATGGGATAAAAAATTGCAATGTCAGAAACTCTTTTTCCACCCTGAAGCATCAAAGAAGTTCTCCCTACCCATTCAGCAAAACTTTTTTTATCATTAAGTAAATCTGATTTTGGAAATCCTGAACCCATTAAGCGATTGATTCCCCGAACATACAATTCCATCAATCTTCGGTAGCCTTCTGTTTCTCCTGGTGGTGAAAAAGAACTAAAAGTTTCAGCAGCTACAATAGGTTTATCATAGTAATTAGCACCATCACTGATCAGTTTAAAACCATCCCGACCGGTAGGATAAGAGAAAATTACATCAACCATTGGAATTGGCTGAGCACGATAAAACTTAAATGGGTCTCCATTCATATCCACTGGTTGAGGATCGTAGTTACCAGGACAATGCCCTGAAACTTGAATGTGATTTTTAGAACCCCATTCGGTAATCACTTTTGGAAATCCATCGGCAAGTAGTTCTGCTCTTGTGTCGAAAAATGCTACCCTTGCTGCGTCAGTTTCCGGTCCGATGTTTTGCCATAGTGCCGGATAGTAAATGGCTGGATTAATTCCAAAGCGCGACTTGAATTTTTCATTGAACTTATCAGTCCAAGTCCTTTCTTCATCGAAGATCCCCACATCATCAAAAAAAGTTTGAAACAAAGTATTTCCAAAATATGAGCCTACTTCTTTAGCAAGTGGTTCATACACTTTCTGAACAAACCAATTCGCAGTCTCAGGATCTAAAAAATCGGTAGCAGCGCAATAATCTAATTCACCGCCTGCTATCTTGGTGGAAACACAACTAAAGACCATCAAGTTCCAAGTACCATCTGGAATCTGCCAGCTTAAGTTGTTATTTTTCATTTGTTTTGTAAGATCTATTCTTTCAAGAGTTGACATATTCATAGCAACAACCGCCATTAGTATTCCATTACAAGTGATTGTTTTTTGAATTGCCTTAGGTCCGATAAAAATTTCTTCTTCCTTTTCTAATCTCTTGCGACGAAATTTATCAGGAGTGCTGTGATTGGCAATTCCACTAGGGTAGCCAATCTCGTCGTAGAATACTACTTTTCGTCCTCTTTCTTTTGAGTATGATAATATCTGTCTTAGCTGTTCAAAATAAAATTTGCTCAAATAGGCCGGGAGAGGAGTAGGTTTAGAATTTTGAAGATTTTCTGTAGAGGAATTATACTTATATGGTTTGATGCCCTTAGGTAATGTCATTAGCCATGGGGATGCCCCTTTTGGAAGCTTCGCCTGAAGACCGCTACCTATATGGTGCATATAACTTGGTTCACTTAATTGCTTTCCAACAAAAGATTGATCATTCGTAGGTGCTACCATAATGCCTCCAAATCCATAGCTGTTGTAAATATTATTTAATTGATGTTGTATACTGGAAGATTCTTTATAGTCCGCACCACCAGCCCCTTGAAAAGGGAAAACAGCCCTGTATTCAAAGGGCGGATTCTTGAAGTTTTCTTTAAGATCTGTTTTAGACAAAAGCTGCGCAATAACAACAGTATGGCATAAAATCAAGAAACAAACAATCGTAAATCTATTGATCATCGTAATGCTGATTTTTTATCAGTATTATTAATATAGCAATACAATATAAATCTCTTCTTTAATCTAACTGTCCTGTACTTACCTGTATGAATTAAAATGTTTTAATCCAGGTCTAGAGGGTTTCTAATTTGTGTTGGGTTAATTCATTTTCGGTATTTCCAGTGTTTAAAGTAGAAGCTGGTTCAAACAGCATGACAGAAACTTCTTTGTCTGCAACTGGTCTATGTTCCGTTCCCTTTGGCACTATTAGAAATTCGTTTTTATGAATTTCTATGGTTTTGTCTCTCAATTCCATTTTCAAAACACCTTCGATCACTAAAAACATTTCGTCCTCATCATCGTGCTTATGCCATACAAATTCGCCTTTCAATTTTACAAGTTTAATGTGTTGTCCATTGAGTTCTCCCACTATTTTCGGACTCCAGTATTCAGAAAACAATCCTAATTTATCTGCGATGATTACTTTTTCCATTTCTTGTTAATATATTATGATAGATCTAATTCCATAAATAATAAATACTGTCTAAACTCCTCAGGAATTTCAACTTCAGGATAAACAGGGATATCTGTAAACCCAAATCTTCGATAAAGTGCATGAGCTGCTTCCATGAACTTCGGACTGTCTAATCGAACTTTCTTATAACCAGTTTCTTTTGCAGCAGTTATTAAAGATTGAAGGATCGCTCTACCTGCTCCAATCTTACGAAATGATGGATCAACATACATTCGTTTGATTTCACCAATATCAGGGTTAATACTTTTAAGACTTCCTAGTCCGCATACTTTGTTTTCATAAATAGCAAGTATCAATCTTCCATTTGGTGGTAGAAATTTATTAATTAACAAAATGTCTTGTTCAACTGCTATTTCAGGATCATGAGGATGTACACCATAAAGCGATTGCATTTCATTATTTCCCCAGGTCAAATAATCAAACCAAAGTTTTCTAACATCATCAATGTCATTTGGTAGCGCTACATCTCTGACTTGTACACTTGAATTAGTCATTGCATTAAGTTATTTTGGGTATTAGGTTTTTCTAGCATTCATACAATATACATAAAACAAAGAAGCAACCCTTGCTCAGGATTGCTTCATGTTAAAACTTATCTGTTTCAGCGGGGGCTGTGATAAAGCGGTAATTATAATAATTTATTGACTTCGTCGATGATTTCTGATTTTGTAATTGGGATACCCATCATTTTATTAAAGGCTATAGCGTCTACATTATAATGATCTCGAATGATCTTTACCAGCTGACCATTGTTGATTTCTGGAATCAATACTTTGTCAAAGTTTTTGATGATCTCCCCTAAGTTTTTAGGGAAAGGACGAACATAACGAATATGTGCGTGACTTACTGATACACCATCTTCATGTAACTCCTGACAAGCACTCTTGATAGCACCATAAGTTGATCCCCATCCTAATACCAATACCTTACCTTTTTCTGCTCCACTATCTATAGTTTGAGCTGGAATATAATCAGCTACTTTATCAACTTTCGCTTGACGAACTTTGATCATGTGCTGGTGATTCTCAGGCTCATAATTTACGTTACCAGTTACATCCTGTTTTTCCAAACCACCTATGCGGTGTTCTAAGCCAGCGGTACCCGGAACTGCCCAAGGACGAACCAATTTTTCATCACGCTTATAAGGCATATACTTCGCATCACCTTCATCAATTGAGGTCTTGAATTTTACTTCAATCGGCTTTAAGTCGGCTGATTTTGGAAATTTCCAAGGCTCTGCACCATTAGCGATATATCCATCACTCAACAAAATTACAGGTGTCATATGCTCTAACGCAATTCTGCATGCTTCTATTGCCACATCAAAACAATCACTGGGTGTTGAAGAAGCAATAATTGGCATCGGACACTCCCCATTTCTTCCATAATAGGCTTGCATCAAATCGCTTTGCTCTGTCTTGGTAGGTAAACCAGTAGATGGTCCGCCACGTTGAATGTTGACTATCACTAATGGAATCTCTAACATCATTGCCAAACCCATCGCTTCTGCTTTCAATGCCATACCCGGACCAGAAGTGGTTGTGATTGCTAATGATCCACCATAGCTTGCGCCAATGGCTGATGATATAGCAGCAATCTCATCTTCCGCTTGAAAAGTGCGTACACCAAAGCTTTTATATTTTGCTAATTCGTGTAAGATATCGGTTGCAGGTGTAATTGGATATGAACCTAAGAATAATGGCAATCCACTTTTTTCAGAAGCAGCAATTAAGCCATAACTCAATGCCTGATTACCCATGATGCTGCGGTATAAACCAGGCTCCATTTTAGATTTCTCTACTTTATAACGAGTAGTGAAAGATTCAGTGGTATCACCATAATTATATCCAGCTTGAAGCACTTTAATATTACTCTCATAAATTACTGGCTTCTTGCCAAATTTCTCTTTCAAGAATTCTTTGGTAGTATCCAGATTGCGGTTGTACATCCAGTAGATTAATCCCAATACAAACATGTTCTTTGCACGGTCGCGCTCTTTCACACCCAATTCAGTGAAGTCTTTCAAAGACTCACGAGTTAATTTGGTAACGTCTACTTTAGTTACATCATATCCAGCCAAGCTGTCATCTTCCAATGGATTAACGCCATCAGGATAATTTGCCAGTCTTAAATTTTTAGTATCAAAACCATCAATATTGGCAATGATCTTCCCACCCTTTTTAATGCTCTTTAAATTAGCTTTCAATGCAGCAGCATTCATGGCAACTAACACATCACAATCGTCGCCTGGAGTGTAAATTCTTGCGCTCGAAAAGTGCAACTGGAAACCACTCACACCAGCCAATGTGCCAATTGGAGCACGAATCTCTGCCGGAAAATCCGGGAAAGTAGCCAGGTCAATTCCTAGCATAGCTGTGTTGTTGGTAAACTGTTGTCCTGTTAACTGCATTCCGTCGCCGCTATCTCCGGCAAACTTGATTACTACGTCTTGTAGTACTTCTTCTTTTCTGGTCATTAGCTAAATTCTAAATTGCCGCTTTAGCAAGCAATACATGATTATTTAAAGACTTTTTGTAAAACAAAAGATTGCTGTTTTGTAAAAAAGTATGCTAAGATACGTCCAAATCGATGTTTTAAACCTGATTTTTCGCATTTTCTCTTGCATTTATAGGTTTCCTAACAAATTGAGTAGATATGGGTATGATCCTTGCTTTATCTTAGCTGATCAATTTTCAACTATATGTATCTGTATAAGAGCGGATTTCGATGGATGACCATGGGGATTTTAGGATTTTTTGGATTTATATCTTGCAATAACACGCCGAAAGAAAGCGCTTTTTTAGGAAAGGACCCAACAGCAGATTCTGCAAAAAAAGCCTACTTCGCTAAAATAGGGGCTATCGCCAATGCCCCAGAACAGCCTTTTGTGGCTGATAGTAATAAATTATATGTCTATCTCACATTTGATGATGGTCCACAGCCAGGCTCGGTAAACTGTTATAATATATGTAAAGCTGAGGGGATAAAAGCCACTTTTTTTATGGTGGGATTGCATCAATTGAAAAAACGCGATGGGAAACAGATTGTAGGCATGATCCGAAATAGCTACCCGCAATTTTTATTAGCGAATCATAGTTATGATCACGCAAATGAAAAGTACAAGTACTTTTATCAGCATCCTGACATGGCTTTCGAAACGTTTTTAAGAGCACAGGATTCTTTGCAAGTACCTAAAAAAATTATCCGCCTTCCAGGTAATAGTGCCTGGGTTTTGCAAAATCAAGTGAAATCGAGCCATTTAGTTAGTGCCGTAACACATCAATTAGATAGTGCTGGATTTAGTGTTATTGGATGGGATCTGGAATGGAATTTTAATCATAAAAATGCCCGACCAATACAAACACCTGAAAAATTGGCTGCTCAGGTAGACAGTGCTTTTTCAAAACATAATGAACACACAAGAAAAAATATAGTCATCTTATCTCACGACAGAATGTTTCAAAGATCAGCCGATAGTGCATCGCTGGTTCTGTTTATACAGATACTCAAAAAGAATCCGAAATATGTTTTAGAAACCGTGGACCATTATCCAGGGGCTAAAAAATAATTACCGGTTATCAATTTTATGTTTTCATTGAGGCAAGAAGCTAGGTGCCCGTGATAAGATTTTGTATATTTGTACTTATAAAAAAATAAATTCTATGGCAATTTTTAAATCTGGTAATCCAACTTTAACGGAGAAAATGTTTGATAAAACTGCTTCTATGGAAGCTGCTAATCAAGGTGTGATGAGCGTTCGTGGTACGATTAACAAATTTGGTTTCTTAATGTTCATGGTTATTGCCGGTGCTGCTTATAACTGGCAGGTATTTGAACAGAAAGGAGCTGGTAGTATGCAAGTACTATTAATGGTGGGTATGTTTGGTGGCTTGATCGCTGCTTTGGGAATTATGTTCAAACCCAATTGGGCTGGTTTTTTAGCTCCCGCCTATGCATTGTTGGAAGGTCTTTTCATTGGTGGAATTTCTGCCGTGTTTAACGCGATGTTTGCTAAAAGTTATCCTGGTTTAGTAATGCAAGCTGTTGGCTTAACTTTTGGGGTGGCAATCGCGATGTTTTTATTGTATAATTTTAGAGTGATTAGAGCTACTGAAAAATTCAAATCAGTAATCATAGCTTCTACTTTAGGTATCGGGATTTTCTATTTGATTACTATAGTTTTGAATATGTTTGGTGTGAACGTAAGTTTCATGCATGATAGTAGTCCATTAAGTATCGGAATAAGTTTGTTCGTTGTTGCAATTGCAGCACTGAATCTGATCATGGATTTTGATATGATTGAACAAGGTGCTGAAAGAGGTGCTCCTAAATTTATGGAATGGTATGGTGCATTTGGTCTTTTAGTAACAATCGTATGGTTGTATATAGAGATACTAAAATTATTGAGCAAATTGGCGAATAATCGAAGCTAATCCTACCTAATCTATTTTTAAAAGCCCTAATTCATTTAGGGCTTTTTTGTGTGTATGCTTACAGGCAATGCCCTAACTTAGTTGTTCCAAAATCGCAAATATGCAATTCAATCGAAAAGACCTATCTGATAAAACCCTGATAGAACTATACCGACAATTATTATTTCCTAGAATGATCGAAGAAAAAATGTTGGTATTGTTACGTCAGGGAAAAGTAAGCAAATGGTTTAGCGGAATTGGTCAGGAAGCTATTTCTGTTGGAGTAACCATGGCTTTGGATCAAGACGAATGGATTATGCCCTTACATAGAAATTTAGGGGTTTTTACTGCAAGACAAATGCCTTTACAAAAACTATTTATGCAATGGCAAGGTAATAAAGAAGGTTATAGTAAAGGTAGAGAAAGAAGTTTTCATTTTGGCACAAGTGATTATCATATATGTGGAATGATTTCGCATTTGGGTCCGCAGTTGGCAATTGCAGATGGAGTAGCACTTGCCTGTCAATTAAGGAAAGAGCAAAAAGTGGCTGTGGCATTTTCTGGTGATGGGGGCACAAGTGAAGGCGACTTTCATGAAGCACTCAATGTGGCAGCAGTTTGGGATTTACCAGTAATCTTTATCATTGAAAATAATGGATACGGGTTAAGCACTCCTGTGAACGAACAATACCGATGCGAGCAATTGGTAGATAAAGCCAAGGGTTATGGAATGGAAGGTGTGAGAATTGATGGCAACGATATTTTGGCTGTGTACGATACTATTAAAGGCGTTCGCGAATATTGTATCAAAAATCAAAAACCGTATTTTATTGAGTGCATGACCTTTCGCATGCGTGGCCATGAAGAAGCTAGTGGAATAAAGTATGTTCCTAAAGATTTATTAGAAGAGTGGGGTAAAAAAGATCCCATCAAAAATTATGAGCAATATCTGATAGCCACGAATGTTCTTACCGAAATGAAGGTTGCAGAATTGCGGCATCTTTTTAAAGATATGATTGATGCAGATTTACATCAAGCCTTTCAAATCGTAGATTTTAATTTTAATACAGAAGAAGAGTTAGCCGATGTGTTTGCACCTCTTTCTGTTTCTACTATTCCAGATTTGAACCAGATCGATTCATCAACTGCACCAGAAAAAAGATTTGTAGATGCTATTCAAGAAGCGTTGTTACAAAGCATGCAAATTGATGAACAACTTATTTTAATGGGCCAGGACATTGCCGAATATGGTGGTGCCTTCAAAATTACAGAGGGCTTTGTAGAAAAATTCGGAAAAGCACGCGTACGCAATACTCCACTTTGCGAGAGCGCCATTGTAGGAGCTGCATTAGGATTGAGTTTGAAAGGATTTAAGTCGGTGATGGAAATGCAATTCGGGGATTTTGTAACGGTTGGATTTAATCAGATCGTGAATAATTTGGCAAAGATTTATTATCGCTGGGGACAAAACGCCAATACTGTAATTCGTATGCCTTCTGGCGGAGGTGTAGGTGCTGGTCCTTTTCATTCACAAACAAATGAGGCATGGTTTACTCATGTGGCAGGATTGAAAGTACTGTATCCATCTTCACCTGCAGATGCGAAAGGATTATTAATCGCCGCGATTAACGATCCCAATCCTGTATTGTTTTTTGAACACAAAGGTCTGTATAGAAGTATCAATGGCCCCGTACCATCTGATTATTATACCATCGAAATTGGGAAAGCAAAAACAGTAAAAACTGGAAAGGATCTGAGTATCATTACTTATGGCGCTGCAGTGCACTGGGCTGTTGAATATCAGGAAAAAAATCCTTCCATCGATATAAATATTGTTGATTTGCGTAGCTTGGTTCCATTAGATTATAAGTCCATTAAAGAAGCAGTTATTGCAACTGGAAAAGTGTTGGTATTGCATGAAGATAATTTAACCGGAGGCTTTGGAGCAGAAATCAGTGCATGGATTAGCGAACATTGTTTCGAATTATTAGATGCACCTGTGATACGTTGTGCATCATTAGATACACCTATTCCTTTCAATATGGAATTGGAAAGAAATTATATGGCAAAAAGTAGGTTAAGTGCCTGCATCGAAAAATTATTTGCATACTAAATCATGACAGATTAAATAAAATATATGTACCCACGCAACAACATCAAATCCATCTTTTTATTCTTTTGCTTTTTTGCAATAACGAGTAACAATTTTGTAAAGGCACAACTGAAAGAATATGCTCCTGCAAAATTTACAGATAGCTCGCGCGAGAAAAAAATTGCTGCATTATATCCATTAGTAGAAAGTTTGTATAAAGACTTCGCTGAAAAAAACCATATTCCAGGTTATTCATTTGGCATTGTACTAGATGGAAAATTAGTGTATGCAAGTGCAGGTGGATATATAGATATTCCAAATAAAATTAAGGCAACACCTAAGTCGATGTTTCGAATTGCCTCAATGAGTAAGAGTTTCACAGCAATGGCTATTTTAAAATTGCGTGATGAAGGCAAAGTGAAATTAGACGAGCCAGTGAAAACCTATATTCCTGAAATGAAGGGGCAGCAATTAACTTCTGATGCACCTCAAATTACCGTACGACATTTGCTTACTCATTCAGCAGGTTTTCCTGAAGACAATCCCTGGGGTGACCGCCAGTTGGCTGTTACAGAAGATGATTTTCAAGATTTTATAGAAAAAGGTGTGAGCTTTTCGAATGTTCCGGGAGTTGCTTATGAATATAGTAATATGGGTTTTGCCATGTTGGGTATGATCATTAAGCAACAATCATTTTCGCATTACAGCGATTATATCGCCAAACATATTTGGAAGCCTTTGGGCATGACTGATGCTGCATGGGAATACAGTAAAGTTCCAGCGAATGTATTAGCAAAAGGATACCGTTGGTTGAATGAAACTTATGTAGAACAACCAATGTTGCATGATGGAATTTATGGTGCAATGGGAGGTATGATTGTATCAATTGAATCATTCGCTAAATATTTGGCCTTGCATGAACAAGCATGGCCAGCTAGAAATGACCCTGAAGATGGGATCATTAAAAGAAGTTCTATCCGTGAAATGCATCAGCCATGGCGTCTTTCTGGTTTGAATGCAAATTATAAATATCCAAGTGGACGCCCTTCTCCTTTAGCTACAGCATATGCCTATGGATTGCGTTGGAGCAGAGATGGAGAAGGTCGTGAAACAGTGGGGCATACTGGAGGCCTACCAGGTTTTGGTAGTAACTGGCAGATTCTTCCGGATTATGGGATAGGTGTGATGTTTTTTGCAAATGCAACTTATGCTCCTACTTCATTAGCTAATACGATGGTGCTTGATACTTTAGTACGATTAACAGGAATTCAACCTCGCCAATTACCAGCTTCTAAAATACTCACACAACGCAGAGATCAATTAGTAAAATTATTGCCCGATTTTATGGGTGCTCAAAAGAGCGGTATTTTTGCTATGAATTTTTTCATGGATTATTTTGTAGACAAAATGCAAGCAGAAGCGCATAGTATATTTGAGAAAGCAGGGAAAGTTGTTTCTATAGGAGAAGTAGTTCCTGAGAATCAATTACGTGGATACTTCGATATCAAAACAACCAACGGATCTGTTCGGGTGACCTTTACTTTATCTCCTGAGAAAGATCCGCTCATACAAGAGTACCATATCAAACTCAACTAGCCTGGTGCTCAAGTGCTAAAGCCCAATATCATCATGCATTACATCCCCTAGGCTGAAGCCTAGGGTTAACATTACTAGTAGAAGATATTCGTTAACTCCACCCTTTAAGGTGGGGCAAATGATATATAAATTTATTCAGGCTTTAGCGCTTGCGCTGTGGGAGCATCTCCTGGATGATACGTTTTCTCAGCATGATTTAATACATCTTCTTTATAAAAAAACACATCTTTAAATACTCCATTCGTAAACATTTTTGCTTGATCGGTAAAGTGTTTTGAGGTGGAGTCTCCACTTTCACCACCCGCGAGTAATGATTTTGCTTTTATTTTTTTGCCAAATTCCACCGCACAAATAAAACTGTTTCCATTGTATCCATAACGGCGATTAGTTCCATTGAACGACTTACTTGTAAAAGAAGGAAGGCACCCCCAAGTAGAAGCGGCAAGACCAACAGGGATGCTGGGTTTTGAATCGTCGAAAACTTCCGTGATATTTCCAGTAAGTCTTTGAAAGCGATTAACATTTCCCCAAGCTTGTTTCCAAGAACCAAACTTTTTTTCTAGATCTGACATCACAATTAATAGTGGATCTAATAAAATTTTTGCATCTGCAGTATTGGCAAAATGAATGGTTTTGTCTACCTGATCAGATTCATCGTCTTCATCCATCCCTTTTAAAATAGTTGGCCATAATTTCTGTGCCCATTCAATGGCTAAAGTAGTAGCAATAGATGTTTCAGACACATTTCTGTCCCAATTGGCTAACAGTTGCAGGGGTTCTAAAAGAGCTGTATAAGCTGGATTAGATTTATTTTCTTTATAGGCTTTGATTAAAGCAGGCATTAGCTCGTCAAATGCAGGTAAATGTTTATTGTATGCTGTTGCTATAATTTTGTCTAGTGTAAAAGCTCCATTATTTTTAAACAAACTCACTGCATTCACACCTCTAAAATTATCACCATTCGGAGCCATGTATTTTGGAAAATCTGCTTTTTTGGGGCTACTACTTCCAGAAACTGTAAAAGGGGAACTGTTGCAATTCTGGATCCAACCAGTACTTGGGTTTTTTACTTGAATCAATTCTTCCAATGAGTGCAATCCCTTCCATTCTGTGGCAATAGTTGTTCCATCTACTGGTTTACTCCAGTTATATAATTCATCTCGCTTAGGCATGAAATTTCCATGCCAGTAGGCAATATTTCCTTGATCATCTGCATAAACAGTATTGTTAGAAGTATTGGCTAAGATGGCTTGTGTTTTTTTATATTCTGAATAATTTTTTGCTTTGGTTCTTAACCATGATTGAATCAATCCTTTTATGTCCCGATTATTTGCTTTAACAGAGATCCAATTGCCATCTCTTTGTGCCATCACTGGTCCGTGATGTGTATAATATGTTTTGAATGTTTTTGAATGGATGGTGCTATCAATTAAATATTGAATCCTGATATTTTTTTCTTTTACTGGTATTAGTTTCCCATCGTATTCGTATTGAAGAATTCCATTTACTCTATTTATTTTTTCGATATAGCTATCAGCCACATCACTATAACTCGAAGTATGCATCCAACCTAAGTGTTCATTGAAACCTTGATAAACAAAAAATTGCCCCCAGGTTACCGCACCATAAGCATGCAAGCCTTCCTCACTTTCTACGGATACTTCTGGACGGAAATAATAAGTAGTATGAGGATTGATATATAAAATGCTATTACCTGAAACCGTTTTAAATGGCGCTAGTGCAAATCCATTGGAACCGCCTGGAAATAAATCATAATCTTGTTTGTCGATTTTTGCAACAGCTATTTCTGGATCACCAGAATAAAAGTTTTTTAATTCAGTCACAGTTATATCTGCTACATCAATAGCACCAATACTTCCATCGGTCCATAACAAAGGGAACCATGGTTCGAATCTTTTAAGTAAAGCTGGTTTAGTTTTTGGATGTGTGTATAGATAATAGTTAATACCATCCGCGTACGAATTCATTAATTTTTTAAGCCAAACTGGTGCTGTAGCAAAGTCTTTTTTGGCATCACTTGAATCGATGATCATTCGGATAAGCAGATCATTATATAATTCTGATTCACCTTTTATTTCAGACATTCTTCCAAGCTTCTCTACATAGTTCATCTCCACACGTTTAAAATCATCTTCACATTGAGCGTATAACAACCCAAATACAGCATCAGCGTCTGATTTGCCGTAGACATGTGGGATACCCCAATTATCGCGAACGATGGTGCAATTGTTTGCCTTTTCTTTCCACTTCAAAATTTCAGCCGGTGAGAAAGATTGTGCAGTAGCAGTAAACTGAACACAAAAAAAAGCACCTGCCAAGAATATTTTATGTATCATTTTCATACTATTTTTTTTCATTCTTCACTTTTAACTACTTTCTAATTTTCATTTGATTTCAACACACGAAGAATATTCCCCCCTAAAATTTTATATATGTCTTTTTTACTGAATCCTTTTTCAATTAAAGCTTTTGTGATTAATTCATAATTGGTTACATCATCTAAGCCTTTCGGACTGGATGTAATACCATCAAAGTCAGAACCAATTCCTACATGATCTACACCTGCCAACTTTACAATATATTCTAGGTGTTCCATTAATGCAGATAATGGCGGGCGGGCATCTTGAACTTCCGATACATATTTATCTGCTAATATAGATAAAGCATATTCTTGTATCATCCCTTGCTTTTTTAGTGAATCCAATTCGTGCGCATGTTTCAATGCGAACTTATTTTCTTTCATTTTAAATGTGCTGTCTACAAATCCTGAATAGAAATTAAGATCTATGACTCCTCCATTTTTTTTAACAGCCAAAATTTGATCATCCTTTAAATTTCGAAATGCAGGGCAGAGTGCATATGCATTACTATGAGAAACGATAACTGGTTTAGTAGTTGTATGAATGGCATCCCAAAAAGTTTGTTCTCCAACATGTGAAAGGTCTACCATCATACCCAAACTATTCATGCGCTTTACCACTTCTTTTCCAAATTCTGTCAAACCCTTATGTGCATGCGAGAGGCTATCTTTTTTTAGCGTTTCATCCATCGCAGAAGTTGCCCAATTGCTGGAGTTATTCCATGTTAGTGTCATGTAGCGGGCACCTCTTTTATAAATATTATCCAATTTATTCAAGTCCCCTTCAATCATGTGGCCACCTTCCACTCCAAACATGGCAGCTAATTTGTGTTGCTTGAGGGCTATATTTAATTCCGCAGAATTTCTTGTAAGGGTAATTTTATCAGGGTTACGACTAATTACTGCATCGAGGGTATCCATTTCACGATTAGCCCATTGATAGGGATTTTGTTGAGTGCCATCGCAAAAAACTGAAAATATTTGCACATCAACACCAGCTTCTTTAAAACGAGCGAGATCGCTTTGCGTTTTGCCTTTTAAATTATCGTCCATGCGCACATTTTTTTCAATGCAGGCTGTAAGGATATCGTTATGGGAATCTACAAAGATTGCTTTCTCTTGTATTTTTTTATAATCCTGCGCATGAGCAGCGATTGGGAACATTGCAAGGAGTAATAGTTTTTTTAACATTTCTTCAGTTGGATTTAGGATACTTTATTTAATATTCTTGTACAAGCTTTAATAACTGCATTCATATCTAGAGCGTCATTATTGGTTAATATAATCAAGGTTCTATTATACAAAAGGTCTCGCATAATCAATGTCTTATATCCTGGATTATCGCCATTATGCCAAACCGTTTGCAATACTTTATTTTTAAATACCAATTCTAATCCAAAACCATAATAGGATAAAGTTCCATCATGCAGTTTCATTGGAGTGTATGCATCTTTCATAGTTTCTTTCGACACAAGTTGATTATTACGAATGGCATTATCCCATACTAATAAGTCTTGTGCAGTAGAACTGATTCTACCAGGACCTTTTCGATTTCCTAACCATATTGTATAATTTGAAGAAGGAAAAGAATCTGCTCGAATAAAACTGGATCTTTCTTTCTCATACATATGACCAATCGCAAAATTTTTAACTGCTTCTTTTTCTTCTAAAGTGCGTATCGCGGTATGTTTCATACCCAACTTATGAAATATTTCAGCATTACAATATTCAATAAAATCTCTGCTACTAATTTTTTCTACTATACTGGCAAGAAGAACATAACCTGTATTGCTATAAGTATATTTTTCGCCTGCTTCAAATAAGCGAGGGGGATGGTATCTGTTCAGGTATTCAATGATGTCGTTGTTGTTTGCCACTTTGCTTTTGTCCCAGTTTTGATCCATGATTTGCTGGTAATCGGGCAAGCCACTTGTATGAGTTAGCAAATGGCGAATTGTAATTCCTTTGTAAGGTATGTCAAGATATTTTTCTACAAGATCATCATACTTTAATAAGCCTTTTTCTTTTAACTGCATGATCACGGTTGCGCAAAATTGTTTACTAACAGATGCAAGTTCGAAGATGTCAGTTTTTTTTAATTTTTTTTTATCTGCATATGTTCTATAACCAAATGATTCTTCATAAAGTGATTGTCCGTTTTCTGCATAAAGTATCACTCCATTAAAGGATTTATTAGCAGTAATAGTATCAATAAGTGTTTTCAATTGATGCGCGCCAATGCTTTGTGAAAAAGCTAACTGACCAATTACTATCAATAGCAGGCCTAATAATATTTTTCTCATCATATTAATTGAGTTTTAAAATTGTTCCAGCGCGTGCACCGGTATGTTTTGAATCATCCACTGTTACAAATCCATTTACCAGAATATATTTGAATCCACTGGAATATTGGTGTGGGTTTTCGTAGGTAGAATTGTCTTGTACAGTATTTGGATCAAATAATACTATATCTGCTGCAAAACCTTCGCGTAACAAACCACGATCTTTTAATTGGAATTTCTGCGCTGGGAGGGAAGTCATTCTACGAATAGCTTCCTCTAATGTAATAACTTTTTCATCCCTTACATATTTGCCAAGAACCCTTGCATTTGTTCCGTAACCACGCGGATGTGGATTCCCTGATCCATAAACACGAATGCTTGCATCACTGGCAAACATGTTAAAAGGATATTGCATAATATTTTTTACATCCTCATCACTCATGCCATGAAATATCATTGCTGCACCACCTAGCTCCATCATTTCAATAATGGTCTCTGCTTCCTCAGTAGCATTGTGTTTACGACCCTTTATCAAGTTCACTTGCTCAATACTTTTTCCGTTATACGAACTATCCGCTTTAAATGTGGCGACAACCGGATAGCTGAAATTTTTAAGCTTTCTTTTCTGTAATTTTTGAATCATGTAGGCGGCTACTTCTTTACGAATAGTTAGACGAGCGAGGCGAGATTTAATGGAATCTTGACCGTCTGCTAAAACCCAATCAGGTAATAAGGTACTCAAGGAGGTACTACTTGCGGTATAGGGGTATTGATCAATGGTAACATCTAATCCTTCTTTCCTAGCTTGAATAATCATGGGCACTGTTTCTTTGCTTCGTCCCCAGTTTTGTTGACCACTTAATTTAAAATGTGAAATCTCTACTGGCATTTTTGCTTCTCTTCCAATATGCAAAGCTTCTTCTATTGCCGCAGTTACACTATCCCCTTCGTCGCGCATATGACTAGCATAAACTCCATGATAAGCTGCTGCAACTTTTGCTAAACGAACTATTTCAATTGTTTTAGAATAAGTGCCAGGAATATAAATGAGCCCAGTTGATAATCCCACTGCGCCATCTTCCATTGCTTTTTTTACAATAGCTTCCATTTGTTGCATTTCTGCTTCTGATGGATCGCGATTAGCTGAGCCCATTACTGCTTTGCGAACATCATTATGTCCTACTAAAGCTGCCACATTGATACTCAATTTTAAGCTATCGATCATTGAAAAATACTTTCCGATATTAACTTCCGATAAACCACAATTGCCAGTAATTACACTTGTTACGCCGTCGTAAATAAAATTGCTGGCTATAGGATTCTTTTTTTCATCCCCTTCAATATGGGTATGGACGTCGATAAAACCAGGTGCTACCACCAAGCCTGAGGCATCAATAGTTCTGGTTGAGTGCCAATTTTTAACTGTCCCAATCTTGATAATTCTGCCATCTTTTACAGCTAAGTCGGCATAGAACCAGGAATTTCCAGTACCGTCAAGTACTTTTCCATTTATAATGAGTACATCTGCTTCTTGCGCAAATAGCTTTATGGGTACCATGCTACTGATGCAGAGCAGCAAAATGATGAATTTTCTCATAAACGATAAGTATCCCATGAAATTAACTGAAAATTCGAACCCGCTCAAAGAAACCTGAGAGTGATTTTGCGCTCTAAAACCTTACCTTCGCAGACTGAAAATTTTTAGAAGACATGCTAGATAAATTGGATGCGATCAAAGCCAGGTTTGAGCAAGTGGGTATAGCACTTACCAATCCTGAGATTATCAATAACCAAAAAGAGTTCGGTGCCTATAGCAAGGAGTACAAATCTTTGGAGAAGATCGTTTTGCCATATGAGACCTATAAAAGGGTATTGGCGGATTATGATTTTGCAAAAGAAAGCCTGAATGGCTCTGATGATGATATGCGTGAATTGGCAAAAATGGAAATGCCAGAGCTTGAAATTAAAAAAGACGAATTAGAGAAAGCCTTAACCAAATTATTGATTCCTAAAGATCCACAAGACGATAAAAATGCAATACTGGAAATTCGTGCAGGAACTGGTGGTGACGAAGCAAGTTTGTTCGCAGGAGATTTATTGGGTATGTATTTACGATATTGTTCTAAGAAAGGTTGGAAAACAAATATTGTAACAGAGAACGAAGGAACCGTTGGCGGATACAAAGAAGTAATTGTAGAAGTGACTGGTGAAGATGTATATGGCACATTGAAATTTGAAAGTGGAGTTCACCGTGTACAAAGAGTTCCAAATACTGAGACCCAAGGCCGTGTGCATACTTCCGCTGCAACAGTTGCAGTAATGCCCGAAGCAGAAGAGGTAGATTTTGAGTTGAAAGAGAGTGATGTGAAAATGGAGACTGCAAGGAGTGGGGGTGCTGGAGGACAGAATGTAAATAAAGTTGAAACTAAAGTATTCTTAACGCATATTCCTACAGGTGTAGTTGTTGTTTGTCAGACCGAACGTTCTCAGCTAGGGAATCGAGAAAAAGCGATGACCATGTTACGTACTAAATTATATGAAGAACAGGTGCGGAAACAAGAAGACGAAATTTCTCGTCAGCGTAAAACTTTAGTAAGTACAGGTGATAGAAGTGCAAAGATTAGGACTTACAACTGGCCACAGGGAAGAGTTACAGACCATCGTATTGGATTAACTTCTTATAATTTAGACGCAGTTATAAATGGCGAAATCGAAGATTTTATTGAAGCACTTCAAATGGCTGAGAATGCAGAGAAGATGTTGAATCAATAAATATGTAAGTGAAGATATGAGAATGATGAAACATTCATCTTTTACAAATATTGTTTAAACCTTAGACTTGTCTAGGTTTTTTTCCTCATTATTTACTCTCTTAACTAAATTTAGTTGTTCAACGCGGCTTCTTCCTCTGATTTGATTTTTAATTCCCAAGCCCAGGCTGTGCGCATCATGTCTTTTAAATCGTATTCGATTTTCCAGCCTAGTTTGTTTACTGCGGCAT
>CAIJZG010000303.1 GCA_903825065.1 uncultured Bacteroidota bacterium | reverse complement strand
TTGGAGGAATGAGTGGAGATATTGCCACAGTAATGGTAGGAAATGGAAAAAAAGGAGGCGCATCTGTACCTAAAAATGTAACAGCAAGCGGCGGCGCAATTGTGATGTACACAAAAATTGGTGGCGACATTGCTCCTGAAAAAAATAATTACAATACCAGTGGAATGGACTATCAAATGCTGGCTGGCTACGCTCCATTTAAAGAATTTTATGCGCCCAACTATGCTGAAAAAGAACAGGCTTATTCCATAAAAGATTTACGCCCTACTCTACTATGGAATCCATGGATCAATCTGGACAAGTCAAATAAAAAAGCAATCATTCGTTTTTACAATAACGATATTACACATTCCTTTCAGTTAATTCTGGAGGGAATGGATAGCAAAGGAAAATTGGTTCATCTTTGTAAAGTATTGAAGTAGATGCTTAAAATGATGTTTATGAATATTAGACTAATGGTCATTTTATTGTTTGTAGTATTAAAATCAAATGCCCAATATCGAATTGAAGGCCATGTGGTAGATAGTGTAAGTCTAAAACCATTGGTGGGTGTGAATATATTTTTAAGTCACACTACCATCGGAATAAATAGTAATGACAAAGGGGATTTCCAGCTTGGCAATCTAAAACAAGGAAAATACGAATTGGTCATTTCTTCTTTAAATTATGAAGACTATATTATTCCCATTCAAATCAATCAAAAGATTGAACCATTTTTAATTAAACTGAAGCCAAGCGCGAACATTTTAAAAGAAGTGGTAGTTGAATCCTATGATCCGAAGGGTTGGTATCAATGGGGGGATCAATTCAAGCAAAATTTCATGGGTGCTCCTATATTAGCAAGGAATTGTATTTTATTAAATCCAGAAGTGGTGAAGTTTAAGTTTAATCCTAAAACAAATAAGCTTCGCGTTTTTTCTAGCGAAAAACTGATTTTCGAAAATAAATATTTAGGGTATAAAATCTATTATTTGCTTACTAAATTTGAACTAGATTTTAATACTAAATCTTTTTCATTCAAAGGGTACCCTCTGTTTGAAGAATTAAAAACTACTAAAACTAAAGAAGCCAATAAATGGGCTCAGGCAAGAGCTGAAACTTTTAAAGGTTCAATGCGTCATTTTATCAGAAGTTTATATGCCAATCAACTAGAAAAAGATGGGTTTGAAATGAGAGAAGCAAAAAACATCAATAATGAGGAAAAAATAAGATCGATTGAATTGATGAGGCAAATTCAAGAAAAAGTAGATAAAGGTGATAGTTCTATTTATAGGATTGATAGAGATTCTTTAGACTATTATATGAAAGTAAATGCGCTTACTTTTGGTGAAACAATAGTTGTTTTAAACAAACTCATTCCAAGAGACAATATTGTTTTCAATACGAGTAGTTCCATGGAACCCAACTCGAAATCAGTATACTTTGAAGGCATGTTGGAAGTTATCTATCTTAACAAAAAGATGCCTTACGAATATGTAAAAGCTTTCCCAAATTATTCCACAAAAGACAATATTCGTACCGATATTTATTTGCGACCCAATAAGTCAATTTCGATTTACCCAAATGGAACTTACTTCAGCGGGCTAGATTTATTTACTGATGGATATTGGTCATGGTCTGAAAAGGTAGCCACCATGATGCCAAGTGACTATATGATTCCTGAAAGCAATAGTAAATAAATCCTATCTAATAAGTTGGTTTACCACTTATTACAATTTTAGACTGTAATTGATATATCTGTTAAATTATAGGTTAAACTTCAAAGATTCTGTTGAAACAGTACAGAACAGGATATCATAGATATTTTTTATATTGTGTAAGAATTAATAAACATGAAAAAAATAATATTTTTATTATCTCTTGTATTTATATCGAGTAAAACTTTTGCACAATGGCAACAATCCAAATTAGATTTTAGTCTTCCAACCGAAAGTGTTGCGGTAAATCAAAATGACCCAGCTTTACTTCAAACCTTACTTAGAAATTCAACGAACATAAGTTATACTGATATAGAGGGTACTGCATTTTGGAAAGAGAATTGGCAGAAAGCATATATGTATACCCGAGCAGGTAATATTATTTTGTTGGATAAAGCAAAAATGAATTTATACGCTGGTGAGTTACATTATATATCAGCTTCAGGGACAGAACTAGCGGTAGAAACATCTGCAGTATCCAAGGTTGTTTTTATGCAAACAAAAGATTCCTCAAAATTGGATGCTGTTTTTGCAGTACTTGATAATTATATTGATAAAACACCAGCTGCATTTTTTAGAGTATTTAATTCTGGCTATTATCAATTACTCCTTTTGGAGCAAAAGAAGGTAAAAACAACTCCATATGATCCGCTTCAAGCAAAGGCTATTTCGTCTTTTTATTCCAATTATAATTATGCATTGATTAATAATGGGAAAATTTTTCCTTTAAAAGATTTGGATAAAACAAGCCTATTAAGCAATTTACCCTTTAATACAGAATATGAAATTTGGCTGAAAGAGCACAAAAATAAATTGAATAACAAAACAGATGTAGTATCGTTTCTAAATTATGTAAATAGTCTGATTCCTGTTAACATTAGCAATTAAGTTATGGCCAATAAACTGGCTTTATATTGGTTCCTAAAAGTGTACAATTCACACATGCAGGAGTTGAAAATATAAAAGAAATAATTCCTCCTGAAGTCGACGACTCATGAACCATTGCCGGAATAAATCCACCCCATTGAGCCGAGGTTATAGAATCAATATTGTTTAATACAACTTTGGCTAAACAATCAGTTTTATAATCCCAATATCTCAATTGATTTTTGCTAATAAATGTTCTTGATTCTTTCACCTGGCATATATCTATATACCCAACCACTGGCTGAGCAGGATTGTTGATACAATGAATATTACCCACTAATTCAGAAGGTTGCGCATCAAATACCGAACCTGTAGATTCTGTATTCTTTTTCATTTTTTGCAAGAATTGGTACTTTCCAACACTCAAACTATATTGTCTGGTTAAAATGCTATACAAATAATTTATTTTAACCGAAGAAGCCGGAATAAAATTCAGCGGAAGCATTATTTTATTATCGCTTAAACTAACAGTTGATCCTAATAAAATATTAGTAGAATTTGCAGTTGGCCAACATTTAATAATTGTAGTATCAAATGAAACTCCTTGTGGATCCAGATATACAACTTCATATTGCAAACCATTTGATGTATTTATTTGCTTTAATTTAAAATATTCCAAAAAGGGTGAATGATACTCCCAGGTTTCGGTATAATCCCATTGGTAATATTTAGTTTGGTTTGTTGGATCATGGGTATTAATATACAATTGCACACCAGTAGTATCCTGTTTCCAACTTACACTATCAATGGGAGGAGTTGATTGAACAGATACAAAATCTGATTGGTACTTTTTGCCATCTAGTGTAAGAATATTTAATCGATACTTTATGGCATTATTTAAGCTTAATCCCTGGCTACTATAATTACCTGCACTTGATTCTAGTAAGTTGAATTGGGTATTATTTTCTCCTTCTACAAAAACGGTGGCTCCTGATTCATATATCACGAAAGCACTATCCAGTTTAGTAGTTCTCTTTAATACAATATTGGTTAGCCCTGTTCCTGCATTGATCACACCTTCAACAACTAAGTACCCTGTTGCTGGCGTAATTGCAGGTGATACATATTTCTCCTTACAATTCCACAACAGGAAAATTAATAGACACCCGACAAGCATTTTTTTCATATTTTAAATTTACAGATTTAAAGCTTATCTCATTTAGTTACATCTCCAATTATTCTATTTTGAGTTACATTCGTAGAAACATTTGTTATATGAAGGTGAATACTATGGCCGAAATGATGATGAATGGGGAAACTCCTGAAGTTTTATTTTGGGTGGGATGCGCTGGAAGTTTTGATCAGCGAGCTCAAAAGATCACCAAAGCATTTGCGACAATCCTTCAAAAAGTTGGTGTTAAGTTCGCCATATTGGGAAAAGAAGAAGCATGCACCGGTGATCCCGCCAGAAGAGCCGGCAATGAATTTTTATTTCAAATGATGGCTTATCAAAATATTCAGATCCTTAATGGATATGGCATCAAAAAAATTGTTACAACTTGCCCACACTGCTTTAATACCCTCAAAAATGAATACCCGGAATTAGGTGGAACTTATGACGTCATTCATCATACTACTTTTTTACAAGAACTCATCGATCAAGGAAAGATAAAACTTAAAGAAGGTGGAATATATAAAGGAAAGAAGATTTCCTACCACGACAGTTGTTATTTAGGCAGATCCAACAATATATATGAGGCCCCTCGTAAGGTTTTAGAAGCCCTTGAAGGCGAACTGATAGAAATGAAACGCTGTCGCAGTAACGGCCTCTGTTGTGGCGCAGGTGGTGCACAGATGTTCAAAGAAGACGAACCCGGAGATAAAAGAATTAATATCGAAAGAACAGATGAAGCCCTGGAAACAGGTGCATCAGTAATTGCGTCTGCCTGTCCTTTCTGTAACACTATGATGACCGATGGTGTTAAGAACCGCGAAAAAGAAGGTTCGGTGGCAGTTTTAGATATTGCAGAAATGATTGCGGAATCTATGGAATAGTAGTTTATTTTTGTATTATGAATTTCGAATACGCACACCTCATCCCTGAAAACTTCCATCCAAATTCACGCGTTTGGATTTATCAAAGTAGTCGCTTGTTTTTTATTAGCGAAGCTTTAGAAATAGAGGAAATACTCAATAGTTTTGTAGATTCCTGGAAAAGTCATGGTGCCCCAGTTAAAGGATATGCTAA
>CAIJZG010000302.1 GCA_903825065.1 uncultured Bacteroidota bacterium | reverse complement strand
TGTCTGTGGTGATGCTACTGGACATGGTGTGGCATCAGGTATGATGGTATCTGTTACAAAGGCAGGCTTAAATGGGATTAATCCTGTTAAGCCCCATAAAATATTGCAAAGGTTAAATGGAGTGATAAAAAGAATTGACTTAGGAATTTTAAGAATGAGTTTAAATATTGTAGAAATTACACAAGACGAATTATTCTTAAGTTCTGCCGCCATGCCGCCAATCTATTTATACAAAGCGGCAACAAAAGAGGTGGAAGAGTTTATGAACAATGGCTTACCTCTCGGTGGATTAAAAGATGAGAACTTTGTTTTAGAAAATAGAAAATTTGATTATGGTGATGTATTAGTGCAATTATCAGATGGGTTACCTGAAGCCCCCAATTTAGTGGGCGAAATGTATGATTACGATAGATTAAGAAATTTAATCCAATCCTCTTGTCATTTATCAGCACAAGAAATTATAGATGTATTAATCAAGTCGGTGGATGAGTGGATGCAAGGAAATCGGAATCCAGATGATATTACTATTGTGGTAATTAAGAAACAATAATTAAAAATTCAACCTAAATCTTGTATTCCCAACAAAAGGAGCACTAATCACTTAGTGCTCCTTTTAAAATTATTGATTTCAGTTACTTATTGCCCTTGCTTGATAGTTAAAACATAAGCAGGTAATAGTCCATGTGCTTCTTTATGTGTTTGAATTACTGCATTTGAATCTGGTGCCTCTGATAAACAAAATACTTTTCCATCCTTTACATCTACCCAATAATTGATGAAATTAACACCATATTTCCCCTGAACAGCTAGGTCCTTTTGATGGGCTCCAGCAACTGCTTCCGCAGTTACATTACCTGCACCTAATTCATGTACGTCTAAGAAAAATTGCTTCCCTTCAATTGTTAATGAAGCTATACCCGATTCGACTTTCATCACAGATGATGGCAACAAACCATGAGCTTCACGATGGGTACTAATTACTGAATCCGGACTCTTGGCTGTTGAAAGACAATATACTTTTCCTTTATTCTCGTCTACCCAAAACTTAATAAAGTCCACTCCGTATTTACCTTCTACAGCCAGGTCTTTCTGATGAGCACCCGCTACATCCTGAAAACTCACTTTTCCTGGTTCTAAATCATGTACGTCGATGTAGAGATTCTTGCCTGCATCGATTTTGGATACTTGGCTTTGGCCAAAAGAGCTTACAGTTATTACTGCGAACAATGCACAAATTGGGATACATTTCATAATGGTCATTTTTATTGTTTATGTATGATTTAAAATACGAAATAAATTTAATATTAGTATACTGATGTAAGGAGTTTTACCTATTTTGTATTTCAACTATACCTATTTTAGAAATGAACCAACTTATTGAACGCGATGTTTTTCTTTCCCAGTTGATGGTGGGCTTTAAAAACATGGAGAAGGGAGAGGGACATTGCTTCTTTATAATGGGAGAAGCTGGAATTGGCAAAACCTCACTTGTAAAGGTTTTTTTAAAAGAACTGGATGATAATTGTATGAGCTTTGTGGGTGCTTGTGATTCCTTGTTTACACCAAGGCCTCTTGCCCCATTATATGATATTGCATTGCAGATAAAAGAGGGCTTAGCTGATAATATTGAGTCAATACCTTCCAGATCAGCTTTGTTTACGAAATTTATAAAGGAACTAAGTGATTTAAAGAAACCCATAGTTTTAGTATTTGAAGATATACATTGGGCTGATGAAGCTACACTCGACTTCATCAAATTTTTCGCTCGCCGGATTAGTCGTTTAAAATGTTTATTTGTACTCACCTGCCGTAATAATGATTTGAATACAATTCATGGTTTTAAAAATCTGATAAGTGATCTTTCAATTGATAGTTTCACAAGGCTTCAACTTCCTCCCTTTACACGTGAAGCAGTAAATATTTTGGCTTCTGAAAAAGGGTTTAATGCTTCGAATTTGTATGATATATCAAGAGGTAATCCTTTTTATGTAACAGAAATTATCGCTAGTTACAGTATTGGTATTCCGGAAAATATCAAAGACTCTGTGCTCTCAGTGTATCACCATCAGGAAGTTCAGACAAAAGCATTATGGGAGTTTTTAGCAGTTATCCCTGAAGGATTGGAGTTAAATAGATTTATAAAAACAGATCCTCTTTGGCAATTAGCCATAGAAAATTCACTGACAGCAACTATAATTGAAATCAGGTCAGGTAAAATTTATTTTAAACACGAACTCTATCGTCGCACCATTGAGGAATCGCTTTCTCCATTTAAGAGAATTGCATTGAATAAGAAAATATTGGAATTGTTTTTGAACGATTTTATTCAAGCCGATGATATTGAAAGAATTGTACACTATGCCAAAAATGCAAATGAATATCATTTGGTTGTTGAGTATGCTCCAATTGCTGCAAAAAAAGCTGCATCTGTTGGCGCCCATGTAGAAGCTTCAAAACTTTATTTTACGGCTATTGAATATTACGACGGACAAGACAAATCTTTATTGTTGAATTTTTATGAAGCATATACTTACGAATGTTATTTAACCAACCAAATCAAGGAAGCCATTATTTATCAAGGAAAAGTTTTAAGGCTATTACAACAAAAAAAAGAGGTTAATCAAATTGATATTAGTGAAATGAGTAATTGTTTACGCTTTTTATCAAGGCTATGGTGGTTCGAAGGAAATAGAGATGAAGCTGAAAAATACGGTCAACAAGCAATACAACTTTTGGAAGCAGCGCCCGACTCTTCAGTAAAGGCAATGGCATTCAGTAATATGTCGCAATTAAAAATGTTGTCTGGTGAATTTGAAAAAAGCATTGAATTTGGAAACCTGGCAATTGCAATGGCGAAAAAAATAAAAAATGATGAAATCCTTTCTCACGCACTTAATAATGTAGGGAGTTCTATGTGGGAGTTTAATATGAATGATAGAACCGGATTAAAAATATTAATAGAAAGTTTAGAAATTGCGTTAAAGCACTCTTTACATGAACATGCCGCTAGAGCATATACCAATATCATCAGTTCATGCATTTCTTGTAAAGAGTATGCCTTGGCCAAAGAGTATTTGCAAGCCGGTTTAATTTACTGCGAAGAGAGAGATCTCGACTCTTGGACAAAATATAAGTTATCCATGAAAGCAGGCATGCTTCTCGAAATAGGTGATTGGGAAGAGGCTTTGACCATTTCAAATAACCTTTTGATTAATCCTTTTCAAACTGTTATAGTAAAAATTGGGGCTTTAGTAGTTAAGGCAAGAATTGAAATGCGAATAGGGAAACCAGAGGTTCCATCAATACTAAACGAAGTACTGTCAATTGCTTTAATAACCAAAGAGTACCGAAGAATTGTGCCTGTAATGATTGCTTGTTTTGAATATGAGTGGCTAAATGCTTCTCAGATTTTAGGTATTACAGAAATTGAACAGGCAATTTTATTGGTAAAACAATCCTCAAATATTATTTTAAATAACGAATTTGCTTACTGGCTAAATAAAAGTGGAAGATCAAAAATTGAATTGTCTGAGCTTTATACACCTTACAAATTATTAGCAGAAGGGAAACCCAAATTGGCAGCCAATTATTGGCATAAAGCAGAACGCCCATTCGAAAACGCATTGGCTTTGGCTGAATCTGATGAAAAAGATAAAAGGGAAGCTTTGATAATTATGCAACAATTAAATGCAGTTGTAGTAAGTCAAAAATTAAAATTGGAAATGCGCCATGCAGGGTTAAAGAAAATTCCAAGAGGTAAGAGAGATAGCACAAAAGCGAATATTTTAGAGCTTACTAATAGAGAATTGGAAGTTTTACAATTATTAAATGGAGGAACCCAAAATAAAGAAATTGCTGCTACTCTTTTCATTTCAGCAAAAACAGTCGACCATCATATTTCTTCTATTTTATTTAAATTGGGTACACCTTCAAGGGCAAAAGCAGTAGAAGTAGCCATTCGTTTAGGAATTATAAAATAGGGAATTAATGAAGTAAATATGGGGAAAGCCTCTGAATTCCTTGTTTCATAAAAATTGCAGATTTGATTTATAAATCAAAGCGATGAAAAAATTTATAGTGGAAAGAAAACTTCCAGGAGCTGGCAATATGAGTCCTGAAGAAGTACAAGCAATTTCAAAGACTTCCGTAGACGTAATAGCAGGGATGGAAAAACCATATTCTTGGGTACAATCCTTTGTAACCGACGATAAGATCTATTGTATCCATATCGCTGAATCTGAAGAAGATATTCGAGCACATAGTGCTTCTGGTAACTTTCCAATTCACACAATCGAAGAAATTAAAATAGTAATCGATCCCTTAAATGCCGGGTAATAATTAAATTCAACAGAACCTTATCCTTATTTGGGGATAGATTCAGATAACCATATCATTTCCGGCTAAGTCAATAAAACTAGATAATGGTTTGAAAATTCTTTCTTCAGTTAATTAAATCTGAAGAGTGTATCTCACTCCCTAAAGAGTTGGAAGCCTTTTGTGAATTTCAAAATATCAAATAAATATGGTTGATTTTATTTGATTATATTCATCGTAATATTGCAATGAATAAATCTTTTGTAAAATAGCAAAAAGTTAAATTCCTAAAGAAAATATAAACATAATGAGTTCAAATAATTGTGCACCTGCCGTTGAAAGAAAAAAGTTGGGTTTCTTAGATCGTTTTTTAACAGTCTGGATTTTTTTAGCAATGGCTATTGGAATTGGAATCGGCTATTTTATTCCATCTTCTACGAATTTCATTAATTCCTTTTCTAATGGCACTACCAATATCCCATTAGCTATCGGATTAATCTTAATGATGTATCCTCCTTTGGCAAAAGTTAGGTATGAAAAAATAAATGAGGTATTTAAAGACACTAAAGTGCTTTTTACTTCCTTAATACTTAACTGGGTGATAGGACCTGTTTTTATGTTTATATTATCCATTACTTTCTTAAGAGACTATCCAGAATATATGATTGGATTGATCTTAATTGGACTTGCCAGATGTATTGCAATGGTAGTTGTTTGGAATGAATTGGCTGAAGGAAACCGTGAATATGCTGCCGGATTAATTGCATTGAATAGCATTTTTCAGGTTTTGTTTTTTAGTGTGTACGCTTATGTATTTATAACTGTACTACCTCCTTATTTTGGATTGAAGGGATTGGTTGTTGATATCACTATTTTAGAAATCGCAAAAAGTGTAGGTATTTATTTAGGCATTCCTTTTGCCGCCGGAGTAATTAGTAGGTATGCATTAATTACTTTAAAAGGAGAAGAATGGTTTCAAAATAATTTCGTTCCTTTTATTTCTCCCATCACTTTGATCGCACTATTATTTACGATAGTTGTGATGTTTAGTCTAAAAGGACAAATGATTATTCAAATTCCTATGGACGTTATTCGAATTGCAATTCCACTTATCATCTATTTTTTAGTCATGTTCGTAATCAGCTTTTTTATTGGTAAATATTTTGGAGCTGATTATTCTAGAAGTACTTCCATCGCATTTACAGCTACTGGAAACAACTTTGAACTTGCAATTGCCGTGGCAATTGGTGTGTTTGGCATAAATAGTGGAGAAGCATTTGCCGGTGTAATTGGCCCCCTTGTGGAAGTCCCTGCCTTAATAGC
>CAIJZG010000301.1 GCA_903825065.1 uncultured Bacteroidota bacterium | reverse complement strand
CAATTTGATTATTTTGAATTGGAATACAACCTTGAGTTACACAATTACCATGAATAAAAATATCGCTCCCTGGTTTTATTGAATCACTTAAAAGTTTGTCAGATACATTTGGATAATTGATTCCTAGCGCCAAATGGTAATTGCTATTGGGTCTAAATTCATTAATATAATAGAAACCTTCTGGTACCTGAAAGTCACCATCCATTCTTTTAGGCCCCATGGTTCCAGATAAAGCACATATTTTATAAGTTTTTACAAGCTTGAAAGATTCAGTTCTATTGTTTCTTCCCCAAACTTCTAATTGACTATCATATTTAAAAGATCTTATATATATATCTTTGGGGGGCCAACTCAGTTGTGCCTTCAAATATGCCAGTTTGATACTATCATTTTTGTGATCAAAGGCGTATTTTACTTTAGGAAAAGCCTTTTGCTGCTCCAAAAAAAGAGTTTGAGCGGAAGTATTCTGGATACAGAAATGAAAAATAACGAACCAAATTAGGTACTTCATAAATTCAAAATTAAGCAATCGCTGAAATTTCATTATAAAATCAAAGAAATATCTATTCAATTCCCGAAAAAATAAAGGGATAACTATCTTCGCGACTCTGATTAAATTTTAAAATGAATCATTTTAAAAGTGTTTCCATTAAATTGTTATTGGCTCACTTTAAGAAAATAAATATAAATACATGAAAGTAGGTATTTTAGGTGGGGGGCAGTTAGGAAGAATGCTTTTACAGGCTGCAGCAAACTACACTGTTGAAACATTCGTTTTAGAAAATGACATATCCTGTCCCTCTGCACATTTATGTCATCATTTTATAAAAGGAGATATACACGATTTTGAAACTGTTTATCAATTTGGCAAAAATTTAGATGCAATAACTATAGAAATAGAGGCTGTAAATATTGATGCATTGGATAAATTATATTCTGAAGGTGTAAAAATATTTCCAAGTCCAGAAGCCATTCGAATCATTAAAAATAAAATTGTTCAAAAAGAATTTTATCATAAAAATGAAATCCCTTCATCCAATTTTTTGATTACTCATTCAATAGAGGAATTAAAAAAACTTACTCATTTTTTACCAGCAGTGCATAAAATTGGGGAGGGTGGATATGACGGAAAGGGGGTTCAAATAATTAAAGATTTAAATGATTTCACCAAAGGGTTTAATGCACCTGCTGTGCTCGAAAAAATGGTAGATGTTCATAAAGAAATTGCAGTGATCGTTGGCGTTAATCAAAAAGGTGAAACTGCCATTTACCCTCCTGCAGAAATGTTGTTCGATCCAATTCTGAATTTATTGAATTATCAAGTTTCACCCGCAAGATTGAGCGAAAAAGTATTATGGAAAGCTGAAGCAATAGCATTGAAAGTAGCAAGATCATTGAAAAGTCCGGGTCTTTTTGCTGTGGAATTATTTGTAGATCAAGAGCAAAACGTTTGGGTAAATGAAACTGCCCCTAGAGTTCATAACAGTGGACACCATACTATAGAAGGGAATTTTAGTAGTCAATATGATATGCTATGGCGGATCATATTAAATTATCCTTTAGGCAATACCAAACCCATCCTTCCAGCAGCAATTGTGAATTTATTAGGTGCCCCAGGATACAATGGTGATGCTGTTTATGAAGGATTAGAGGATGTTTTAAAAATCGATAACGTTTTTGTTCATTTATATGGCAAAAAAGAAACTAAACCAGGTAGAAAAATGGGCCATGTTACCATACTAAGTAATGATTACCATGAACTCATTTTCCAGGCAAATAAAATAAAGCAACAACTTAAAATTATTGCCTAAAATAAAAGCTACTTTATACTAACCAAAAAGGTCGGATACTTTTCTAACATGAAACGTTAAACGGATTACCGTTTCCTTACATTCAAGGGTTTAAGAAATCCTATACCAATCAGACTCTTTGTTTGCAAGGCTGGCGAAGTATGATTTTGACCAAACAATCTTACATTATCATCATAAATCATATCTAAACTATAGGTAGCCGAGAAATATTTATTGATTTTAAACGCAATTTGATTAGTCATAAACAAATCAATATTTTGAGGATTTTTGATATAATTGGAGAACAAATCTAATCTCCCTTTATAAATAATATTTTTTGCCAAAGTGGTGGTATAATTCACCGTTGCAAAAGTACCTATTTCGTTTAATGAATGAGATCTAGGAGTTAAACCGTAAATTCCCTTATTAGATAATATTTTGTTGGTAACAACCGTCCATCTAGAAGTTAATGGAGATAGGAATAATGAAAATTTATCACTTGGTTTATAGTCAAATCCCACAGAAAGAATAAAGTACGCTGGCGATAAAAAAGAGGAAGACAATTCAGCTGGTGTGCTACCATAATTAAACCCATCAAAAAATTGTGAACGAAAATTAAACAGGCCAGATAAATACCATTTTCCAACAGTATCCATTTTATAACCATATTTACTTAAAAAGTCCATCCGATCATCGTTCTTTCTTCCTCCCGAGCTAGTCGTATTTACATAGCCCAAATTTAAATCAACATTATTATCCCAAACCTGACGACCATTCTTATATAAGTAGTAATAATTTAAATAACTACTAGCAGCCATAGAAAAATTATCCCCTCCTGCAGCCCAGTTACTTAAAGATCCCTGTGAAAGTGAAAAAAGAAACATGCCACCTCTTTTCGATTTCCAGATAGTTGTATCATTCTCTTTTTTAACTGTTCTTGATGTTTCACTTCTTAATTTGTTGACTACCACATCTTGCGAAAAAGCTTGAACCGCAAATACACTCAATAGTATAAAAACCAGGTTTTTCATTTTTTTATTTTAAAGCTGCAAAAATAGAAGATATTAATAAGTTTAACGAATGATCCGCTGACAATCTGGCATTAAAATCGGTATTTTTTGTACTTTTGCACACTAAATGATTTAGAAATATGGAATTGATGGATTTGGGAGCAAAAGAACATGATGAATTGAGGCAAGGTGAGGCATATAAACCCTTTATCAATGATCCAAATAAATATAAAAAGCACTTTTATATTGAAAGTTATGGATGTGCCATGAATTTTGCAGATAGCGAGGTAGTGGCATCCATTTTACAAAATCAGGGCTTTGGAGCAACCAATAATATTGGAGAAGCTGATTTGATTTTATTAAACACTTGTTCCATTAGAGAAAAAGCTGAACAAACCATACGCAAAAGGCTCACAGAATTTAGAAAATTCAAAAACAATAAAAGCGGTCTATTAGTCGGGGTTTTAGGCTGTATGGCTGAAAGATTAAAATCAAAACTTCTTGAGGAAGAAAAATTAGTGGATTTAGTAGTTGGCCCTGATGCTTATCGCAGTCTACCAATTCTCATTGAGGAAGCAGAGACCGGACAAAAAGCTGTGAATGTTTTATTAAGCAGGGATGAAACATATGCTGACATTTCTCCTATCAGACTTGATAGTAATTCTGTTTCCGCATTTGTATCTATTATGAGAGGCTGTAATAATATGTGTAGCTTTTGTGTAGTTCCTTTTACAAGGGGTAGAGAAAGAAGCAGAGATGCCCATTCTATCCTTGCTGAATCAATAGATCTTTTTGAAAAAGGTTATAAAGAAATCACACTTTTAGGACAAAATGTAGATAGTTATTACTGGAATGATGAAGCAAATGCACATACTGTAACATTTGCAGAATTATTAGAGAAAATCGCATTAATAAGTCCCCAATTAAGGGTTCGATTTAGTACTTCTCATCCAAAGGATATAACAGATGAAGTGCTATTTACAATTGCCAAGTACGATAATGTTTGCAATTATATTCATTTACCCATTCAAAGCGGCAATAACCGTGTTCTTCAATTAATGAATCGAACTTATACCAGAGAGTGGTATAAGGCAAAGGTTGATAGGATCAGAGAAATTATACCAGATTGCGGAATCAGTACAGATATTATTTGCGGTTTTTGTACGGAAACTATAGAGGATCATCAAGACACTATCGAAATTATGATGTATAGTAAGTTTGACTATGCCTATATGTACTTTTATAGTGAAAGACCGGGAACACTTGCTAGCAAAAGATTTAAAGACGATATCCCTGAAGAAGAGAAAAAAAGACGCTTAACTGAAATTGTAGATGTACAATATCATTTGTCTTTAAAAAGTAATCAAAACGATATTGGAAAAACTTTTCGAATACTAGTGGACGGCGAAAGCAAAAAAGATGCGAATTTCTGGAAAGGACGAAACGACCAAAATAAAGTAGCCGTATTTGAAAAAAAAGATCACGGTATCGTAATTGGTGATTATGTGTATGTAAAAATAAATAGTTGTACAAAAGGCACGTTGCTTGGAGAGTTCGTAAGCTTTTAAATTGAAGTAAACCCGATTTATATAATCGGAAAAAATTATAATAATGGACTTACAGTCAATCAAAAATAGATTCGGCATCATTGGAAATGCGCCAGCCTTAAACCATGCTTTGAATACAGCCGTTCAAGTTGCGGCTACCGACCTGACAGTTTTAATTGTAGGCGAAAGTGGTGTGGGCAAAGAGGTCTTTTCACAAATCATTCATGCACTTTCTAGTAGAAAACATAATCCTTTTATCGCTGTAAATTGTGGGGCAATTCCCGAAGGCACAATCGATTCAGAATTATTTGGCCATGAAAAAGGTGCATTTACAGGTGCTGTTGATAGTAGAAAAGGTTATTTTGAAACAGTAAGCGGTGGCACTATCTTTTTGGATGAAATTGGGGAAATGCCATTAGGCACTCAAGCCCGATTATTACGTGTTCTGGAGACTGGAGAGTTTATCAGAGTGGGGTCATCTAAAGTTCAAAAAACGGATGTACGAGTAATTGCAGCTACCAATAGAGAACTTTTAGAATTTACACAAAAAGGACGATTTAGAGAAGATTTATATTATCGCTTAAGTACAGTTCCAATAAGAGTTCCTTCACTAAGGGATAGAAAAGAAGATGTGTTGTTGCTTTTTAGAAAATTTGTTGTTGATTTTTCAGAACGCTACAAAACTGCACCTGTTCAATTAGATGAAGAAGCAAAGCAAATTTTAATCAATTACGGTTGGCAGGGCAATGTGCGTGAGCTAAAAAATATTGCAGAACAAATTTCAGTTTTAAGTACAAATCCTCAAATTAGTGCCTCTGTATTAAAAAATTTCTTACCTGAAAAAAATAGAAATTCACTTCCTGTTTTAGCTAATCACCCAAATGGATCAAATGATTTTTCTAATGAACGAGAAATTTTGTACAAACTTTTTTTTGATATGAAAAAAGATGTTACTGAATTGAAAAAAATGTTCTTAGAAATTTTGCAAAACCCTTCTTTGGCAGGCTCTGCAGCAAATTTTACTAGAGATTCTATTCTTAACGATTTTCATAGTAATGGTGAATTATCCAATTCTTTAAGTACAAATAATGGAAATGCAAACTCGGCTATTCAACCTTCCTATATTAATCAATCTTCTTCACCCAATTCTCAGCCAATGATAATTACTGATGAAAGTATCCATCATCACGAAGAAATTGAAGAATCCTTAAATATTATGGATAAGGAAAAAGAATTGATTGTAAAAGCGTTAAAAAAACATAAGGGGAAACGTAGGGATGCGTCTTTAGATTTAGGTATAAGTGAACGAACTTTATATCGTAAACTTAAAGAATATGATATTGACGAATGATTCATTTAATTTCAATTAAATTTTAATGAGAAAACTTAGCTTATCAATGACTCTGATCTATCAATCAAAAATATTTCGTTCTGGGCTATTGCTATTTTTCATGTTTCAGTTTAGCAGCTGTGGTATCTATACTTTGAACGATGTTTCAATTGATTATACTAAAATCAAAACGATTAAGCTTTTTGCGATTGAGAATAAAGCAAACTATGTTAACCCCCAGCTTAGTCCTAAATTGTACGATAAATTATCTCAAAAATTTATCAATTCTACGAAACTTACCAGAACTAATAGTGATGAGGCACATTATCAAATTATTGCCACTATTACTGGCTACAACCCTTCACAGACAGTAGGAATTAGTGCTCAGCAAGCTACTACAAACCGACTTACTGTAAGTGTTCATGTAGTTTTGAAAAAAACACTTGAAAATAAAACGGAAGAATTCGATGTGTCAAGAAATGCCGATTTTTCAGCAAACTTATCTTTACAACAAGCCGAAGGTCAATTATTGGATGAGTTAGTAAGAAATTTAACGGATGAAATTTTTAACCATATTTTTTCCAACTGGTAATCAAGTTGTACTTTTAATAATATGAATTCAATTCAGGAGAAAGCTTTATATCATTTAACCGGTTTCAAAGACCTTTCATTGGTTAATGAAGAGACATTGGTTAAGTTGGCCGATAATTATCCTTATTTTGCTCCAGTACAAATGCTTCTTTCTGCTAAATATAAAACTGACAATTCTTCTGATTTCATTAAACAAGTCCAAAAAACAAGTCTTTATTTTACCAACCCTTATTGGCTGCATTATTTAATACAGGAAAAACCAAATCAATCTCTTTTAGAGGACTACTCACCTGTTTCTATAGATTATTTATTGGAAAATCCAGATGCTGCTATAACTAGGAATAATTATGGTGAAATTGAAGAGTTACCTGAAACAAAAGAGGCCATCTTAGAAAAGGAACTTCCTAATAACAATAATGATTTCTCAAACATTATTTCAATACCAACTATCGAATCTGTAAAAGAAATGATGCGTGGCATTGATAAACAAACTTTTCCTGAAACTGCTCTCGACGAAAATTCTGAGGAAGAAATCACCAAACAACCAGATTTTCATGAATCTGAATCGATTCATTCACATTCAGAGCCGTATAATGAGGAGGCTGCAACGGATCTAAGCAATTCTAAAATATCTAGTTTACTTTCCAATCAATTAGCTGATTTTAAGAAGCCTGTACAAGAAGAGGAAGAACTGGAAATTTCTAGAGAACCCATGTATACCATCGATTATTTTGCTTCTCAGGGTATTAAAATCGACTTATCTAAGATTCCACAGGATAAATTAACTACACATCTTCGAAGATTTACAGATTGGCTTAAATACATGAAACATGATAACCCAAACCCTATAGACCTTGGAACCAACCAGGATTTAGAGGAAGCGGTTGAAATGATAGCTAAAACTTCAAATGAACAAAGGGAGATCGTAACAGAAACAATGGCCGATGTTTTACAGAAACAAGGTCAATTAGACAAGGCAATTCAGCTCTATATTAAATTAAGTTTCTTAAATCCTGAAAAATCCGCTTATTTTGCCTCCAAAATTCAACATTTAAAAGGAATACAATGATAATTTTGTTTTTGATCTTGATTGTGATTGCCTGTGCGGCGCTAGGATTTATTGTTTTGGTTCAAAACCCTAAAGGTGGTGGATTATCTGCTAACGTGGGTGGTTTGAGCAACCAGTTGATGGGTGTTAAACAAACTACAGACGTTTTAGAGAAAGGTACTTGGTTGTTTGCTGGAATTATAGCAATACTTGCTACCTTCTCAAGCTTGTTTTTAAAAGGAAGTGGTTCATCTAATGTAGACAATTCACTTTTGCAGAAAGTAAATACTAGTAGTTCAGCTCCTGCAGCTGCTCCTGCTGCAACCCCTTCTAATACAGTACCTCTTTCAAAAGATTCTGGTAAGAAATAAAAAATTAGCAAATAAAAGGTACCCTGTCTGCCCTTGCAGACAGGGTTTTTTATTTAAATTGAACCCATGAAATCACTTTTAAATTTTATTTTACTGATTTTATTTGTATTTAGTATCCTTTCAGGATGGTTAATATTTGGATCTTCTACCAACTTTACAGAAAAATCAAAGTACCTGCTGATATCCAAAAACGGCACAGAAAAAGAGGCTATTCTCAAAAATTTGGATGATAACAGCATATTAAAATACCCTTTTGCCTTTGATCTTTTTATGAGTATTCAGGGTAACTGGGAAAAAATTAAACCAGGCAAGTATGAAGTTAAAAATGGTCAAAACATTTGGTCTATCGCTCGACAATTAAAAAAAGGTCGAACAGCAGAAATGAAACTTGTCATCAATAGACTTAGGGTAAAAGAAGATTTAGCAAAATTGATCAGTAAAAATTTTTCTCCGGATTCAGTAGAAGTAATGAAATATCTAGGATCAAACGACTCATTGGCAAAATGGAATGTAGATAGTAATACCGTTTTCTCCATGATCATTCCAGACACTTATCAATTTTATTGGGACGCTTCACTGGATAAAATATTTCAAAAATTACATGATGCAAATATAAGTTTCTGGGCTAAGAACGATCGGAAAAGTAAATTATCTACTAGCCAATTAAGCAAACTAGAAGTCTATATTTTAGCATCCATCGTTGATGAAGAAACAAATTACGACTCTGATAAATATAAAATTGCCAGTGTATATATTAATAGGCTGCAAAAACATATGCCTTTACAAGCTTGTCCTACTATTAAATATGCCATGAAAGACTTTACTCTTACAAGGATTTATGAAAAATATTTAAGTAATCCATCTTTATATAATACATACAGACATAAAGGTCTGCCACCCGGCCCCATTTGTACACCATCTCCTAAAACCATTGATATAGTTTTAAATGCACCAAAAACAAATTATTTATTTTTTGTTGCAAAAAGTGAATTCAGTGGATATCATCATTTCAGTAGTAATTTTACTGAACATAATACCTATGCAAAGGAATATCAGAAAGCTTTGGATATCTATATGGCAGAAAAACAAGCAGGCAAGAATTGATAAAAATAGAACGACTTATAGTAACTTCTAGACCAATTGCATTTCTCATTCGAAAAAGCAAGCAAATTGTTATTCCTGGATTTCAAGGATTACCCTTATTTGATGTAGTTCGTTTCTTTTTTCTACAGATAAACAAAATTGGTTTAAACGAAAGAGCAGCCGCCATTTCTTTCAATATTATTATGGCTATTCCAGCTGCATGTATCTTTTTGTTTTCAGTAGTCCCCTATTTGCCAGTGTCAGCACAATTTAGAATAGAATTGTTGGCATTAACAAAAGACCTGACACCCAATAAAAAAACATACGACTTAATGGAATCTTTCTTAAATGATTTCTTTAAAAAATCAAAGGGCGGTCTTTTGTCATTTGGTATATTAATGGTTATCTATTATGCGTCGAATGCAATGATGGGAATTATCAGAACATTCGACAAATCTATTCTGCATGCAAAAACACATTTCATCCATAAGAGATGGAAGGCCATAAGACTAACATTACTTCTGATTATGTTAGTGATCAGCTGTGTCTTATTTTTAATTGGACATGATGCTTTAGAGAAAATATTGAGACACTATTTTAATGTTAAAAAAGCTGATTGGTTATGGTGGTGGGAAAGCACCAGATGGTTAGTAATTGTAGCATTGATATTCTTTGGAATTTCAATCATTTATAGATATGCCCCATCAGTTGAAGAAAAATGGAATTTCATTTCACCTGGTTCATTATTAGCCACTTTTTTAACTCTCGCATCTACTATAATTTTCTCTTATTGGTTTACCCATTTCGGAAGTTATAATAAAGTATATGGATCCATTGGTACCGTATTAATAATCATGATAATCATCGATTACAATGCACTAATTCTATTAATTGGATTTGAATTAAATGTGAGTATTACCTATTTACAAAAACAGGTAGCATTAAGAAAAAAAAAGGAAGAAAAATCTATTATTGATTCAATCTCCTAAGTGCCTTTAAATCTTTAAATCGGAATTTCACTTTGGGCTTACTCCAATTTGATTTTATTTCCTGTATGCGTTCAGCTGTTAAACTTGGCTGATTATAGTGTTCTGCATTTTTTTTCTGCCTATAAGCTTCATAGATAGTGATTGCGCATGCAACCGATATATTTAGGCTTTGAATCATGCCAACTTGTGGTATAATAATATTACCATCGGCCAATTGGCGCATTTCAATACTAACGCCGTCATGTTCATTGCCAAATACTAATGCTGTTGATTCTATTGTGAAATCGAATTCATATAAGGATATTGCATCGGTAGATAAATGAGTGGTATAAATCCTTTTATAGCGCTCCCTTAAAACCAATATACATTCTTCTATAGAACTAAATTGATGAACAGTTAACCATTTAGCAGCACTACTACTGCTTTTAGGGCCAAAATATCCATGCTTTGGTGATACACTATTAATTACATAAATATCTTGAATTCCAACAGCATCACAGGTGCGCATAACGGCCGAGATATTATGAGGATCATGAACATTTTCCATCACAATGGCGAGATTGGACTGCCTTTGAGAAAGCACTTTTTGAAATTTATCACTTCTTTCAGGAGTCATCTTAAATTATGGCTTTTTTGTCCATTATTTCAATTCATTTATCAAGCAAATATCTAATTATTTAGAAGCAAAATTTCAAGAAATATAAGCTGGTAAATTATTCACGCCAAGTAATGATTTATCCACTAAACCATATCTATTGTTGTTTTCTATTTTAAAGAGCTTAATTTTAATCTGTAATCCTACGTTCACCCAAACGTGCCCAATGTACTCTACAAATCATGTTCGAGGAGAGCATTTGTTGTGGTTAACCCCTATTTTGTATATATGGTTAACTAGCATCAATGCTCCTATTTCAAATTTTATCGTTTTAATAGAAGGCAGCTTTTATCTATTTAACTTTTTTTCCTCTTTAATGATACTTTTAATAATTCTCGCTTTACCTTATTATATGCATCGTCATTTAAGGGAAAAAGAGTTAAGAAGTGCTATAATTTCCTGGATACATATAGTTCCTACTTTATTACTGATTTTGAGCATCATTACCATTTACTCCTATGCACCTTCAATTAACAGGTCTTGGAAAGATTCGACCTTAACTAATCCGAACTTCTCAAGGTGGGAGCTTTATAATGATGTAGCTATTACACTTTTTGAAGTATTAATTCTGATTCAAGTAGCTTATTTGTTTTACGGCTTAGTAGTTATCAATATTAATAAATTAGAACAGTCTGATATTGATAGTTCTGAGTATGAATCATACTCATTTGATGATAATCAGGTGATGATAAATCCTGCTTATAAATATACCTGGATACCTAAACCTGCTGAACCATTCAATTGAATCATACCATCATTGTAATTTAGTCCAGAAGCAAGATCTTCAGAAAGCAATAAAGGTCCATCCATATCAACTAGATCAATTTGAGGAAGAAAATTAGCAATAGCAGCTGAACCAATACTGGATTCATTCATACTACCCATCATTACTTTCATTCCAAGTTCCCTAGCTTCTTGAATCATTCTTCTGGCTGGTGTTAGTCCACTACATTTTGTTAGTTTGATATTGATGCCATGAAAGTGTTGATGGCATTTAGTAACATCTTGCTCAAATACACATGATTCATCTGCAAACAAAGGTAATGTTGATTGTTCATAGAGAATCTTCATTCCCTCCCAATTATTTTTTTCTAATGGCTGTTCAATCATTTCAACTCCCAACTCTGCTAATTGTGGAATTTTATCTAAAGCTTCCTCAAGTTGCCATCCTGCATTTGCATCAATTCTAAATACAGATTTTGTATGATCCCTTAAAGCTTTAACAATTTCAATATCTTGGTCAGTTCCTAATTTAATCTTATAAATAGGCCATGGTTTTTCCATCATTTTAGAAACCATTTTATCAATAGTATCAATTCCTATTGTGTAATCACAGATTGGAGTTTCCTTCCAAGCTTTACCCCATAACTGAAATAAAGGTTTGCCCTTCATTTTAGCAAAAAGATCCCATGCTGCCATATCTAAAGCACAAACTAAAAAAGGGTTTTGTGGAAATAAGTGATGAAGATAATGCCAATAACGCTCTGGATCAGTAAGCGCAAACTTTTCAACTAATGTTCGCTTCGACTCCAAATCTGCAATCATCTTTTCAACAGTAATATCATAATAAACAATCGCTGGAGATTCTCCAAAACCAACAAAATTACCAATAGATAAAGAAACAATCAGGGATGGCTGATGCGTTTTGGTTCTACCATTTGAAATTGTAAATGGGTATTTAAATGGCAATTCTTTATGCCAATAATTTAAAATCATAATTTGCAAAATATACTAAACAAGCAAATAAGAACCTGTCGTTTATGAACGCCCAGATTCTTTAATTGCTTTGCCAAGACTTTGGTTAAACATGTCAAAACCCAATAGAGCTTCTAAGCTATAATGCATTCTATATCTCCAATAATGTTTCGAATTTGCAGGAACATTAATACGTTCATCATTTGGATTTTCACGACGTACAACAGGGTCGATACCCATGATATCCTGTAATTGAAAAATGCTCCACATAGCTGGAGAATAAAGGTGCTGCATTACTATGGCATTATTTATCCAAGCTTCACAGAAGAATGGAGCTTCGCCATATTGTCCAAGCTCATGATTATAAAACTTCTGAATACTTTCCCTATCTTCTTCCCACCATCCGCGAATGGTACTCATATCATGTGTTGATGGAGTTACTACACTCAAATAAGGTGCGTCATTGGGATGAAAAAATTCTTTTGATGGATCTTTCGGCATCCTTTGTATTTCTAAGCTTAATAACCCTAATTGTCGCATAACTTCTGGAACACAAGTTGGCACCATACCAAGGTCTTCTCCACAAACTAACATGTTAGTGACCCTTTTTAATGCAGGCAATTTCTGAAGTGCTTCCTGCATCCAAAAATCGTCCTGCCTTTTATAAAAGTATTGTACAAATAAATCCTTGAGTTGATTTTGGGTATTCAAATCCAGACTTAAAAATGAACTGGTAGATTCCATTCCAAAACGAAAATGAAACTGTTGCCCCTGAGATCCTTCTACTTCAAATAATATAACATTACTAATTAAATCAAAAAGTTGTTGCTTTTGTTTTTGATGATAATCAGTGTCTTCTAATTTTTCAAAATATTGTTCAACTAAACGTTGTGTAGCAAAAGCAGGTTTTAATGTATACCCCGCATAGCCATCTTCTTCAAGAAATTGTTCCTTTGCAAATTCGTTTTCGTATCCGAAAACCTCCCACAAAGTATTTTCAGTTATAAATGGTTTTGTATAACGATAATAGTCGAACCAAATATTTTTAGAATAAAATTCATTGATATGAATTGGTATCGCTGGCACAAAATAACCCATGATACCTTCAACTGCATCCATAGGAATACTCCAAATTCTAAAAAATCCGAGTATATGATCTATCCTGAATGCATCGAAGTAATAATTCATTTGCTCAAAGCGCTGTTTCCACCAAGCAAATCCGTCTTCCTTCATCTTTTGCCAATTATAGGTAGGGAAGCCCCAATTCTGCCCTTTAATTGCAAAACCATCTGGCGGTGCCCCAGCTTGCATATCCATATGATATAATTCGGGTTGCTGCCATGCATCTGCACCGTTTCGATAAATACCAATTGGGATATCACCTTTTACAATAATTCCTTTTGAATGCGCATAATCAGTTGCAGATTTTAATTGCGAATGCAACTGATACTGAATGAAATAATATAAGGCTATGCCTTCAAATGCGTCAGAGCCTTCTTTAATTAATTCGTTTACTTCAGTTTTATTGTATTTTTGATGTGATGGCCATTTACTAAAATCAGCCGTTTTATACTGATCTCTCAAATAACAGAAAACTGCATATGGTTCTAACCAATGTACATTTTGATCAAAGTATTGTTGAAATGAGCTGTCTTTTAAAAACTGAAGCTTATCCAGTTGGTAAGTCTTTTTTATAAACGCTAGTTTAACTTGATTCACCATTTCATAATCAACAACATCAAGGCTATTTAAATTCGAATATTCACTTTTCAATAAATTCAAATCATCTATCGTATCACTATTTGCTAACAAATCAAGATTCAAATACATGGGATGTAAAGCAAATGCAGAAATTGACGCATAAGGATAAGAGTCAGTCCAGGTATGTGTTGCAGTTGTATCATTGATTGGTAAAATCTGAATCAATTTCATACCAACCTTTACTGTCCAATCAACGAGTAATTTAATATCTGTGAACTCGCCTACTCCAAAACTTTTTTCTGATTTTAAACTGAAAACAGGAATCGCTACACCAGAACCCTTCCAATCAATTTCAGGTATTACTGCAAAACCATCATGAATAATTGTTTGTTCTTCAGGTAAATTTGTTTCATAAAGTACTCGATTATTACCTTGTTCGAATTGTAAGAACTTTTTAGTAATGGTATCATAAATGCCATATTTGTAAGCAACTGGAAACTGTTCTTGCGATAAATCTAATCCAACTGTAAAATAGTTTTCTTCCGACTTCCTACTCATTAGAATAGGATTATTGGTATCCCATTTAGATAAACCTTTACAATTTCCAAGAATACACAAAGTTTGACCTTTAGATAATAATGGAGTCTTTATTTTAAACTGATGTGTTACCCTTTTTGGAGTAACAATTTTAACATCCGTGAAATTCCCTTTTAATAAAACATTTATAAAAGGTTCTGTATAAAAAACATTCTCTATATAACCAGCAAAATTCCAGGAATCAATAGTGATGATATTTTCTGAACTAAATTTGTTGGGATTAATTTGCTTATCATTTCCTGCATCATAACTGAAACTCCCATCATCATTTTTTAAAATATACTGGTAGGTAATAATTTTAGATATTGGTTCCGATTTAGAAAAATCAAGATCCAACGACCATCGATCTTCATTGTTATAATACATGGGAACCGCTTTTAAAGGATCGCCATTTCCCATTAAAGGATGATTCCCACAAATGAAAATTTCTTGACCGTATTTTGTACGATATCTTAATTGAAAACGAACTTGACTAATCACTTTGCTAGATTGTTTTTTTTCTGAAAGAACTGTAACCTTTGACTTGTTGCTACCAAGAATTGATGGAGTAATTGACTTTTCTTTTTCTAGAAAAACCTTCCCTACCTGAGCAGTTTTCGCAATTTTCTTTGTCCGGGGAATAATTTCATCCCTTTTGATCTCCAAAGATTTTGTATTAGTTTTTTTCGTCAGCGAATTTGGCTTTGTAGCAATCGTTTTTTTATCCTTATTCAAGCTCCTCAATTTAAAACGTAAAAATAAATAAAACAATGTGTAATTCAAACACAATAATTATACAAAAAAGCACTTTCATATAATTGTTTTACTTAAACCCCAAAATTTTATTTAGATCCTACTTAGAATCTTAGCTGTTTTAAGTTTCTTTGCCACTTATTAAACGAAAGTTATCTGTGAAAGAAGGGATAAATACTATTCATTCAACGAGTTCAGTTGGACACCCACTTAAAATCTATACCGACGGTTCCTCAAGAGGTAACCCAGGTCCTGGGGGATTTGGAGCAATCCTTTTGTGGGGTGATATCCAAAAAGAATTGTCGGGTGGTTACCGATTAACTACTAATAATAGAATGGAATTATTAGCTGTTATTAAAGCCCTGGAGTCATTAAAAAAGAACCAGATTTCAGTGACTATATATACTGATAGTCAATATATTGTGAACAGTGTTGAGAAAAAATGGTTAGATAAATGGATTAAAACTGATTTCAAAGGTGGCAAGAAAAATAAAGACCTTTGGCTACATTTCTACGCCCTGTCAAAACAATTTAAACTACGGTTTATTTGGGTTAAGGGACATGCTGATAATAAATGGAATAATAGATGCGATGAATTGGCTACAACTGCTGCCGATGGTAAAGATTTAAAAGTAGATGAGGGATATGAATCTGAAAATGAGTATTAACCTACCAATAGGAACATTTTCCAGTAATATGCCTAATATGATGTATCCTAAATTAAGCGATTTGTTTAGAATCAGTAGATTTCAACAAGGAATAGCCCCCAAATAGAATAGCACCAAAAACCAAAGTCCCAGCCAAACTATTCTGATAAAAAGGAATTCCATCAATTAAGGTCTGAATTAATCCACCAAATGTGCGTGAGCGTTGGTAGCCGCCATTTCCAATCCAAACTAGGCCATTAGACAAAAGAAAATAGGTTGTTGGTGCAGCTAAAGATGCTAAGATCACCTTTGAAATTTTCCCGTCACTAATTAAAAATCCAAAAACTGTCAAAAATCCGATCAATAAATAGTTTACCCACTGACCACTATAGAATCCTTGAATCTCAGAATATCCATAATTATAAAGAACTTGGTATAAAAGATCAGAAATGAACATTGAAATCAAGGGAAGACTAAAAGCCCATTTTTTATTTTGCACAAAGAAAGCTCCGCCAAATAAAGCTAGTGCAATTTGTGGTGCAAATCCATAAGGTCTATTTGGCAAAATTCTGTAAACTGATGTTATTGCTATCATCAGACCAATTGATAAAAAAAGGTTCTTATTTAGTTTCATTATTTTTTATTTCGAGACAAAAATAGGCGAAAAAATATTTTAAAATGCAAATTTCATTAAGTGTGAAGAAAGCGGGTATAATCTACACAAAAGCTTTAAACAAAGTGCATTGCCCGGATGAGATTAAGGTATACGAAGCACCTGGTAACAGACAAACAGCTTCTCCTTTCTTTAATGTCATATTATTATTTAATACTACTCCACCATCAGTTACTAGTAATATCTCCAGCGATCCAGACACATTACTATAGGGTAGATTATTATTCAAATCTATTTTATTGATAGAAAAATCAGGTACCGGGCAAGGATAATTCTTTTCTCCTATTGCGATCTCATTTCCCTGCATCACATTTGGAATAATACCTTCAAACAATGTATGCTTAATTAATTCAGTCACATCAATATGTTTTGGCGTTAATCCACCTCTCAAAACATTATCACTATTCGCCATTAATTCAATATTCTGACCTTCTAAATATGCATGTGGTAAACCTGCACCTTGAAATACCGCTTCGCCAGGCTTTGCATTAACAATATTGAAAAAATAAATAGAAAAAACTCCTTTATCTATATTGGAAATCTGATCTACCCCTTCGAATAATTTAGCAACCCACCAGCCTGGATTTGATTTAGTTAACAACCCCTCTTTTTTATTTCTAATTTCCCTTTTTACGGTTTGAATTAAAAACGCATTTACTTCTTCCACACCCATTTCCATCACAAACTGATATAATGCTTTGTATCCTTCTCTTTTAAAGAGAGGTAACAAAATATTGAATTCAGGTACCTCCTCCAATGTCTTTTCAAGTAAATCCCTTTCCTTAAAACCATGTAATAACCAAAAATCACTTAAGGCCACCATTACTTCAGGTTTGTGATTACGATCTTTATAGTTCCTATTTGCAGCATTTATTGGAATACCTGCTGCTTCCTCCCGATCAAAACCTAATGCAGCTTCCTGTTTTGTAGGATGCACTTGAATAGAAAGCATTTGTTTTACATCTAACACCTTTAATAAATAAGGTAATTCTCCGAATTGATTAAATATAGCTTCCCCCAAGGTTTCAGATGGATCTTTTGTGATTAGTTCAATTAAAGTTTTAGCGTCCTCACTATCCAAAATTTGGGCAGAAGCAGAAGGATGCGCACCTAACCAATATTCAGCACATGGTTCGAGATTTGGATTTGCAATCCCTAATAATTCTGGAATAAAGGTGTTTCCACCCCATGCATAATGTTGAATACACCCTTTTATTTTGAAAATTTTGTGAGAAGCTTTCATTATTTGAATTTTATTTTAATTAACGTTAATTAAAAACAAATCTTGCGCAAAATAAAAAGAAATCTAGAACGCTTGTTTATGGAATCTAATAGAGACAAAGGTGCAAATGGGGAACAACTTGCAACTGACTATTTACAAGAATTAGGTTTCACCATTTTAGATAGAAATTGGCGCCATCATCATCTTGAAGTTGATATAATAGCTTTTAAAGAGGAGTTACTACATATCATTGAAGTGAAAACAAGGCATACTCTTAGATTTGGCCGACCTGAAGAAAGTATTACAAGGGATAAAATGACTTTTTTAAAAAATGCAGCAGAAGCGTATCAATATCAACATCCCTACTGGAAATATGTACAATTTGATGTGATTGCCATTACAATAATTGGCAACCACTCAAAAGAAATTTTTATGATAGAAGATGTATACTTTTAATAAATTATTTTGATTTTTTCTCCGGCTTGATCCCCAGGTCAATCATTTTTTCTACCATTTTGTATGTTGCAGGGCAATAGTTAATATTTTGCTGATGCCAATGCATATATTCTGGCATTTTTCGTTTTTTCAGATGTGGGAATCCCGCACAATCTAGTGGCCTCACTTCGTATATACTACACATATTCGTTTCCTTACTCAAAAATTGACAGGGCTGTTTTTTGTTAATCCAATCTTTATCTTCCTCTTCATACACTAACCACTTATCTGTAAACTCTTTTACAGACATTTCTAAATGATTCGATATCCGCTTAACATCTGCCTTAGTAAATGTTGGCGTCATACTTTTACAACAATTAGCACAACTTAAACAGTCAATTTCTTGCCAAACTTGGGCATCAATTTTTGATGCCATATTATCAAGGCCTTTTGGTGGGTTCTTCGCTATAGATCCTAAATATTTTGTAAATGCTTTTGTATTATGGCGAACTTTTTGTTTAAAGGAGCGAAGATTTACCTGCATAATTCTAGTTTCGGATTAAATTATATAAGTCACAATTTAGGGAATCAAAATTTAATTCAATCAAAGAGAAAATCTAATTAGTAACTTTCATTACAAATTGAATATTTAATATCAATTATATTTGGGATTATTCTATGTGGGACTCATATAAAAATGGATTCAAGGGTTACCTTCAATTAGAAAGATCATTAAGCGATCATTCGGTGGATGCCTATTTACATGACATAGAAAAATTGACTCAGTTTTTAACTATTAGCGATTCAGGTAAAAATCCGGGAAATATTGAGTTAAAAGATTTACAACACTTTGTAAATGGATTAGTGAACTAGGTATGAGTCAGACTTCTCAAGCTCGAATCATATCAGGGATTCGCAGTTTTTATAAATATTGTTTGATTGAACAAATTTGTATAAAAGATCCCACCCTTTTGCTAGATGCGCCTAAGACGAAACGAAAACTACCCGACACTTTAAGTTTTGAAGAGATAGAATTAGTGATTGCTCAGATCGATCAAAGTACACCTGAGGGTGGAAGGAATAAAGCAATATTGGAAACCATGTATAGTTGTGGGCTTCGGGTAACAGAAGTAATTAATTTAAAAATATCTGGAATTTATCCTGACCTAGGGTTTATCAGAGTTACCGGCAAAGGTGATAAAGAAAGATTAGTACCAATAGGAAAAGATGCAATAAAATATATCCTTTTGTACAAGAATCATATTCGAGTTCATCAAATTGTACAAAAAAATAATGAAGACATTTTATTTCTTAATAAAGGAGGAAAAGGATTAAGCAGAGTTATGATTTTTTATATTATCAAAGAGATGGTTAGGAAAGCTGGGATTAAAAAAGTTGTTTCCCCACATACTTTTCGCCATTCTTTTGCTACACATCTTGTTGAAGGAGGGGCAGATTTGAGAGCTGTGCAAGAAATGTTAGGTCATGAAAGCATTACCACAACAGAAATCTATACCCATCTTGATAGGGATTATTTACGTGATACCCTTCAACGTTTTCATCCGGCTTTTAAATAAAATACCAATTATATAAAATGATTGGCAATCAGCATTTCAAGTATTAGGTTTGTAGCATAAAATAAATCACATATGAAAAAAATTCTTTTGCTTGCTCTCATGTCTTTTGCTCTAATTGCAAATTCTCAGATCAAAATGCCTGCACCAAGTACGACTCAGACTATATCACAGGATTTTGGGATGGGGAAAATAGAGCTTACCTATTCTAGACCAAATATAAAAGGTCGTTCTTTGTTAAAAGAGAATAGTGATCTAGCACCTTTAAACAAACTATGGCGATTAGGTGCCAATGCTGCCACAAGAATTAGATTTACCGACAATGTAACGATGGGTGGTAAAGTTTTAGATACCGGTTCTTATGTTTTATACGCTATACCAGGAAAGGATTATTGGGAAATAATTGTCAATAAAGGATTGAATAATTGGGGTACTGATGGTTATAAAGAAGCAGAAGATGTGGTTAGATTTAAGTTGAAATCCGAGAAAATAGCTACTGCAGTTGAATCTTTTTCTTTACAATTTGAAGCTATACAACCAGAAACTTGCGAGCTACTTATTACATGGGGAAATACAACAGTAAAAGTTCCAATTAGTACAAATGTTAAACCAAGATTAAGGGCACAAATTGAAAAAGAATTAAGTGCAGATAAAGTAAATCCAGCTATCTATCAAACGGCCGCAAACTTTTATTACGAATGGGATAAGGACTTATCAAAAGCCTTATTAAATGCCAAGAAAGCAACTGAAGCAACGCCGAATGGTTTTTGGTTATTTTTATTAAGAGCCAAAATTGAAAAAGAGAATGGTGATAAAATCGCGGCAAAAGCAAGCGCAGAAAAATGTATTGCTCTAGCAACAACAGCTAAGAATGAGGATTACGTAAAACAAGCAACTGATCTTATCAAGAAATTGTAGAATAAGTAAAAAATCAAATATCAAATATAAAAGCCTCTGTAAATTCAGAGGCTTTTATATTTCGAAAATATGTTTCACTGAGACATAATTATACCTAATATTTCTACATTTGATTTTTTTTACTTTAACCTACCCCGCCATATCTGGAATTGCTTCAGATTTATAAGCTCCAGCATCTAATTTGGCTTTTGTTTCGGTAAAAGCAACAAGTGTTTCATTTATATCTGCATCAGTATGTGCTGCAGTTGGAATTAATCGATAAATGATATGTCCTTTAGGAATCACTGGATAAACTACAATTGAACAAAATATCTTGTAATTTTCTCTTAAATCCATCACCATTGCAGTTGCTTCTTCCACACCACCTTTCATGTAAACAGGAGTAACAGGCGTATCTGTATTTCCTATATCAAAGCCTCTTTCTTTTAATCCATTTTGCAATTTCAATGCATTACTCCAAAGTCTTTCTTTCAGTTCAGGTTGGGTTTGTAATAATTCTAAACGCTTCAAGTTACCCAATACTAAAGGCATTGGTACACTCTTCGCGAATATCTGAGAACGAATATTGTAACGTATAAAATCAATTATTGCCTTATCGCCAGCCATAAAAGCGCCAATTGAAGCCATAGATTTTGCGAAAGTAGAAAAATATAAATCAATATCATCCTGACAACCTTGTTCTTCACCAGCACCAGCTCCTGTTTTGCCAAGTGTTCCAAATCCATGCGCATCATCAACAAGTAACCGAAAATTATATTTACTTTTTAATGCTGCAATTTCTTTCAACTTTCCTTGATCACCAGCCATCCCAAAAACACCTTCTGTAATTACTAAAATTCCACCAGCAGGTTGTTTATCGATGAGTGTAGTAGCTCTTTCCATTTGCTTTTCGAAATCAGCAATGTCATTG